>JALZVB010000341.1 GCA_023300835.1 Saprospiraceae bacterium
GAATATAGTTGTAGCCGATTACCTACCTATAGGATTAAGTTTTGATGCGGCATCTAATCCTACTTGGAATGGAGCAAATCTTGCTGCACCTACTTACACTTTTACGGGATTATTATTGCCATTGGATACGGTATGTGCAACGATATTTGTAACGGTAGAAGAAACACCTGGTGGATCTGATAATTATACCAATACCACAGAGATTACTGACTCAGAAGATGAGAATGGAGATGATAGGGTAGACGCTGATAGTCAAGAGGATTCTGATCCTAACAACGATCCAGAAGAAGAAGACGATCACGATACAGAAATGTTTGAGCTTGTTGATCTGGCTATGAATAAAACAACAACTGATGAAGGTCCATTTAACTATGGTGATGCGATTACATTTGACATAAATATTTACAATCAAGGTAATGTTGACATGTATAATGTTGTTGTCAATGATTTCATTCCGTGTGGACATAATTACTTATCTGCCAATGATATTAACTGGACTTACGACGGATCTGGAGTTGGAACATCAACACTAGCTGGGCCAATTGCGGCTGGCGACAGTAGTACTGTTTCTATTACATTGACTTTACAGGAATGTTTGGAAATTGGTGCTTGGAGAAATAGTGCTGAGTTAGAAAGTGTTGAAGATGTCAATGGTAATGATAGATCTGCTGATGATGTAGATTCTGAATCTGACAATGATCCTAATAATGATGGCGACATGGAAGATGATGCCACACATGGAGAAAGTGGTGATGAAGATGACAGTGATTATGAAGAGCCAGAGATTTTTGATTTATCTCAAGAAAAGACCTTAGTTACAATAGGGCCATATAGTTACGGTGACATATTAGAGTATAGTTTCTGTGTTGCAAATAATGGAAATGTACCTGCTCAGAACATAGTTGTGACAGATTATTTGCCTGAAGGTTTGAGTTTCGATGCTGCAGAAAATCCAACATGGGATTCAACAGATCCTTTGGCGCCTACTTATACTTTTACAGGTTTAATTATGCCATTGGATACAGTATGCGCAACGATATTTGTAACAGTTGAAATGACACAAGGAGGAGAAGACAGTTACATGAATATTGCAGAGATCACTGACTCAGAAGATGATAAGGGTAATGAAAGAGAAGATTCAGATAGTGAAGAAGATGACGATCCTGACAATGATACAGAAGGTGAGGATGATCATGATGTTGAGCATTTTGATATAATTGATATTGCATTAAGTAAGACAACTACTGCAACTGGTCCATTTGCTTATGGTGATGTGATAGCATTTGATATAAATGTCTATAACCAAGGAACTGTAGATTTATACAATGTAAAACTAAATGACTTTATACCATGTGGATTCAAATACCTACCTGTTAATAATGGGGTATGGAATTATGATGGAACAAGTATAGCAACAACTAATGTTGACTTAGTGGCTGCGGGAGATAGTTTGACTGTTTCTATGCGTTTAGAATTCTTAAGATGTACAGAAGGTGGTTCATGGAAAAACATTGCTGAGTTAGAAAGTTTTGAAAATGTAGCCGGTGAGGATATCACTGACGAAGATGTAGATAGCCAAGGAGACAATGATCCTACCAACGATGGTGACATGGATGATGATTCTAAAAACGGAGAAAACGGTGACGAAGATGACAGTGATTTGGAGGAGCCAGAATTATTTGATTTAGCTTTAATCAAGACAACAATTACTGAAGGGCCATATAGTATAGGTCAAGATGTAACGTTTGGATTGACAATAGTTAACCAAGGTAATGTTGCAGCTACTAACATATTGTTGCATGAGTATTTACCTGCAGGTTTTGCATTTGCTGCAGCTGATAATCCAGGATGGAATAATACATCTGCACCAGACTACCAATATACGATAACAGATGTATTGATGATGGGTGATACAGTAACTGTTCCATTTGTAGGTCAATTACAATATGCGCCAGGTGGTGCCATTTCTTATACCAATGGTGCTGAGATAGGCGGAGCAGAAGATGAAGACGGAAACGATAGATCTAATGATGATGCGGATTCAACTGCTGATAATGATAACACTAATGATGGTGTCAACTCAGGAAATAACGATAACTCATTTGATGACGGAGAAACAGGAGGTGAAGACGACTATGATGAAGATATCATAACTGTAGTAGATGCGGCATTGGTAAAAAAAACTACTACGTCAGCGCCATATAGTTATGGAGATTTGGTGATTTTTGAAATAGAAGTCTTTAACCAAGGTGTATTGGATTTATATGATGTAAAAGTAAATAATTTTGTACCATGTGGATTTAAATTTGTTTCAGCGAGTACAGCCACTGGTGGAGCAGAAGTTTGGAACTTTAATGCACTTTCTGAGGTAGCAACAACAACTATAGCAGGACCGATAGTAGCACAATCAAGTATTGTTTTAAGTTTGACTTTAGAATTGTCTCCTTGTAGTAAGGAAGGTGCATACCGTAACATTGCCGAGATAGAAAGTATGAAAGACCAAAGCGGTAATGATGTAACCGGATCGGATATAGATAGTAAAGCTGACAATGATCCTACTAATGATGGCGATATGGAAGATGATGCTATTGATGGAACAAATGGTGACGAAGACGATAGTGACTTTGATACTTTAGAGGTATTTGATCTGGCTTTAATAAAGCAGAAGATCACATCACCGACATACGAGGAAGGAGATACAATTGAATATGCTATAAAAGTTGTAAACCAAGGAAATGTTTCAGCGACTAATATCGAAGTGATAGATCACTTACCTCTAGGTCTTGAAAATGTTCCTAGTCTCAATAACGAATGGACTTTATTGGGAGATAGTAATTACAGTGCTACTTTAACAAAAATGTTATTACCTGGAGATACTTTGACATTTAGTTTCTTCGGACGACTATTATTTGTAGGCGCAGATCCTGCTGACTATGTAAATGTAGCTGAGATTGCAGGAGCGACAGATGAGGTTGGTGTATCTAGAACGGATGCTGATAGTTATCCGGATAGCAATCCAGATAACGATGGTATTCCTATGGATGATATAATAAATGATCAAGGTGACGAAGATGATCATGATGGAGAAGGTATAGAT
>JALZVB010000342.1 GCA_023300835.1 Saprospiraceae bacterium
ATACTAAACATAAGTTTAATCCAGAATTCCTATTTATTACTGAAGAAGACAGTCCAGTAATGGGTCTGGAACAAGTTACATCTGAAATTCTACAACAACAAATAGATCCATTTGAAATATCAGCAAGTGAGCTCGAATTTTATGTAGAAGATAATATCAGGTTAGGGAAATACACTAATGTTAATATTGGATACAATCAGCTTATTGTAAATGCAGGAAAGACTCATTTTATACCGCAACCGAGAATACTTTTTTCAACCGGTAGCAAGAAATTTACAACTAAGTTTTCGTGGGGTCGTATGGGCCAATTCATACATTCTCTAGCTAATTCTGGACTAGGTACTCCTATTGATGTTTGGGTCCCATCAACAGAAAATCTTGTACCAGAAACTTCAAGTATATTTTCTTTAAGCCAATTTTTTCATACTAAGAGCAAGTCGCAAATAGGGATAGAGATATACTATAAAGAACTATCTAATGTTACAAGATATGGTTCAGGCGTTACAAGAATAGACAATAGTTCTCAATGGGATCTAGACGTACCTCAAGGTTCAGGTACAGGATACGGTATGGAGCTTTCATATGATAAACCATATGGTAAAACAATTATAAATTGCGCATATACCTTAGCATGGGCAAATAGGGAATTTGATAGTCTTAATAATGGTCTTCCGTTTAGATTCAGATACGATAGGAGACATTCTCTTAATATCAATCAATTGACTAAGTTAAATGAAAACGTAGAATTCTATACGAATTTTGAATATGGCTCAGGTACACCTATTACAGCTCCAGGTGGACAAAGTTATTTTTACAATGGCTTTCTTGTAAACGTTGTAGAATCAATCAATAACAATGAACTCGAACCCTATCATAGGCTTGACTTAGGGGTAAACTTCTACAGTAAATATGAATGGGGTAGTACCAAGCTTACCATAGGAGCCTATAATGTATACAACAAGGTTAATCCTATCTTTATAGATCAAGTGATAAGAGAAAACAAAGCCCCTGAATATGAAGAGTTCTATTTATTCAGACTATTGCCTACATTTTCTTTTAGTGTGACATTTTAGAAAAATTACTGTCAAATAGTTTACGATAGTATAAAGTATCAATGTACATAAAGTCTTAAACTTGTATTTTTTGATACTAACAATAGATATTAATGTATCTTTGTTGTGGTGAAATTCACTTTTGTTTTTTGCTTTATGTGAACCTGAATTAATAAATTGAATCTAAACTATATCATATTAGTTTTATTATCAGTATTTATACTGACTAACTGTTCAAGACCTATTGAACTAGACTCAGATCCTGTAAAAACTAGGACTGCAATTGTTGCTGAATTAGATGCATTTGATCTGATTTTTGATCCAGTACTTGAAGTTTATAATTTTGCTGGAAAGGTTTTACACATTTCCACCACTTTTGATAGAGAATTAGGAGGCCAACCGCGAATTGTTACTGAGCTAGATGGAACAGTCGTTATAAAAAACCTAGATTCTGGTCTGTCTAAAGATCTAAGGGTTGATAATGAAACTAATCAAACGTGGTTTATTTTCGAAGAATTCACTTTTAAACATGGTGAATCTATATCGCTTGAGACGGATTTTTCTTCATTAGGATTAGATCGAACATTTGCGGTATCAAAAGTTCCCTTTCCAGGCACATTCGAATCTTTACAAGCAACTAATACGACAACTTCATCTTTTTTAAATATTGAAGTGAGTATGGATTTATCATCTCTTGATGATCCTTCTAGCAAATATTACTTAGTCCCATACTTCTATCAAGATGCTGCTAAGACAATAAAAAGATTTCTTACACTTGATAAATCATCACTTACTCCAGAGCAAGCAGATTTGTTTTTTGAATTGACACCACGTCATGGCATGTTTATTGATTATAGTCTAATAGATGACAGTCAGCCACTTAAGTTCAATATAGAATCCAATATTGCAGCTCCAAGTGGACCTCTTGAAATAATGTTTGATTTGAGTACTGTTAATGACGATTTCTATCAATATCATCTGTTTTTAACAGATAATGTAAGTAACCCATCTAATCAAGATGACGGTTCATTTACTAATATTGACAAAGGTCAAGGCATTTTTTCAATCTATTCTACAGAAACGCAGTCCATAGTTATCCAGTAGAGTTTTTCCATCCTCTTACTATCCAATTAATTAGAAATTCACTTACAGTCTATAAGATGGCCTAAGTAAATATATTTTCCTTTCTCATTTCTTTCCAATAAGTACCGCTATTGTGTTTTTCTCACAGTAGATAATATCCCCATTTATCTCATTTCTATTTCATTTTTTAATCATTTGAAATTGTGGCTTTGATCACAGTTAAAAAAAATAGTAAAAATTGGAAATGGATTTAATTACAAAGACTAAATACTTAGAACAAGTATCATTATTCGAAAAACTTACACAAGAAGATTTAATTGATTTAGCTTCAATTTCAGAAGTAAAAAAATACACTAAACACCAAGTAATTTATAGAGTTGAAGATCCGCCAGAGGAAATCATCATTCTAATAAATGGTATAGTGAAAATAATTTCAAAGTCAGACGAGGGCAGGGAAGTTATAAAAACAATAATTCATCCTAAGTCTATTTTCGGTATTGAATCTATATCTGGTCAAATAGAAAGAACCAACACGGCTAAATCAATTGATAAAGATGTTATATGTCTTACAATCAATTCAATAGATTTCAAGTCATATCTCAAAGAAAACTGGGTACTGACAGAGATGTTCATAGCAATGCTAGGCAGAAGACTAAGATATACTGAAGAAAGATTTGAATCACTTGTATTTAAAGATGCAAGAGAGAGAATTATCGACTTCTTAAAAGACAATGCTAAAGAGAACGGAAGACAAGTAGGGCTAGAAATGTTGATAAAACACAGTTTAACACAACAAGACATTGCCAATTACACAGGAACTTCTAGACAGACAGTTACGTATGTATTAAATGATCTAAAAAGACAAAATCAGATCTATTTTAAGCGTAAAAGTATACTAATTAGAGACATGGAAAATCTTTCTTAAAAAAGATGAATGAAATCTTGTCATTTCCTTTTTTAAAACAAAAATAGAATTAAATTTGCGGCAGATTAGGTCGTCAATGAGCGACTTATATAATTGCTACTTTAAGTAGTTAGGAAGAATGGCAGAGCTGGTTTAATGCACTGGTCTTGAAAACCAGCGTACTCACGTACCGGGGGTTCGAATCCCTCTTCTTCCGCATTAAGATTCTTGAAGTTAAATCTTCAAGGATCTTTTTTTGTTAGTATAACATACTTATAGATCCAACAAATAGTTCTCGTTCGCTATCAGGATATATCACATGAAGTACGTAGGCATATACCCCAGAGTTAAGTAGTTTATTGTTTTTTCTTCCATCCCACCAATTTTGTACATTAACTATACTTTCGTTAGTTACATTATATACTTCATTACCCCATTTATCATAAATACTGAGTGACTCTATTATTACTAGATTGCCAGGATTAACTTTCAGTTGAAACAATTCATTTCCATCACCACTTAGTGGCGAAAAAACATTGGGAATATAAAAATTTTGTTTTTCTGGACAGGTCATATCAAATAACGGATCCGCTGGGTCTAAACATTCACCACATAGATCTATTAAGTATAACCCATCAGGTGTGCCCGCACAGTCAACACAGGTTTTATTAAATAAAGGGTCCTTCTGCGACAAACATATCCCACAATCATCTAGCAGTGCATCTCCATTAGGTATACCTAGGCAGTCTTTACATGATTGCGAAAAATTAATGTCATTAGGTACATTGCAAATACCACAAGAATCAATAATAGCATTACCTCCGACTAACTCATTACAATCACAAGAGGGTATCGTTATACTGTAGTCAATTGTATCAATAGGACAAACAGGATGTCCGAAATTCACTAAAAACTGTAATGAATAGTCACCGGATAATCCCATAGGATTAAATCTATTATCCTCAACTGTATTTCCTACCCATTTCCCTTGTGTACTGTCAATGACAAAATCGCTTAATATGAAATTAGAATCAATAGGACATAAATCTGTTGGAAATGGTTTTAAGGCAGAGCCACAGGGGCAATTAGCTCCCTCTAATCCAAAAATGGAGGCCAAATCAAAACCTGGACTACAACCACCACTATCCAAACCAACAATTTTCACAGCTTTTACATTACCGCTATAGTTAAAGTCATTAAGATCTATAGAGTTTACAGTACC
>JALZVB010000343.1 GCA_023300835.1 Saprospiraceae bacterium
GCTCTTCCGATCTCAGTAATATGATGCAACCTAAAGCAGAAGCAGAGATTGCATTTGTGTTATGTCAAGATCTTAGTGCTGAAAATTTAACTACAATAGACATCTTATCTGCTATAGACTACGCTGTGGCTTCTATAGAAATTGTAGGCAGCCGTATTGAGAACTGGGATATAAAAATAACGGATACGATTGCTGACAATGCTTCTGCAAGTCATTGGGTAGTAGGACACAGACCAGCGAAACTAGAAAACATAGATTTGCTTAATTGCAAAATGGTAATGAAAAAGAATGGTGAAGTCGTATCTCAAGGCGTCGGAAAAAATTGCCTGGGTTCTCCTATCAACGCCATGTTATGGCTGGCTCGTAAGTTAGTTGCAATGGGAAAACCTATGAAAAAAGGTGACCTTATTCTTACCGGTGCATTAGGCCCGATGGTTCCTGTTGTTGCCGGGGATCAATTTCACGTCACAATAGAAGGACTCAGTGAAGTCAGTGTGAATTTTACAGCTTAGGCTAAAATATCAAAAAGATAAAATGCAAAAAACTAAAGTCGCCATTGTAGGTCCCGGTAATATAGGTACTGATCTTATGATCAAAATAATAAAAAATTCGACTCACTTAGAAATGAGTGCGATGGTAGGAATCGACCCAGATTCAGATGGTCTGGCTAGAGCCAAAAGAATGGGGTATATCACAACAGCTGATGGTTTAGCAGGATTAGAAAAAATGCCAGAATGGTCTGATATAAAAATCATTTTTGACGCCACTTCTGCCAAAGCACATAATTACAATTGGGCAATCGTTGAGAAATATAATGACAAACGTATCATTGATTTAACACCAGCCGCTGTCGGTCCATTCTTAGTTCCACCTGTTAATTTTGACGTCAGTCAGAATGTTAGAAATGTCAATATGGTTACATGTGGTGGACAGGCTACAATTCCTATTGTCGCAGCTGTAAATAAAGTTGCCAAAGTACATTACGGAGAAATTGTGGCTTCTATTGCAAGCAAATCTGCAGGACCAGGAACCAGAGCCAACATAGATGAATTTACAGAAACGACAGCACATGCTATAGAGAAAGTAGGAGGCGCAGATAAAGGAAAGGCCCTAATCATTCTCAACCCTGCCGAACCTCCTGTAGTCATGAGGGATACCGTATTTACATTGAGCGAGCAATCTGATAGAGAAGCGGTCAGAAAAAGCATTCATGATATGGTTGCAGAAGTGCAGAAATATGTTCCTGGGTACAGCCTACATCAAGAAGTCCAATTTGATGATATCCCTGAAGACAAGCCAGTTATGATAGAAGGTCTTGGCTATAGACATGGATTGAAAACAACAGTACTTCTTAAGGTAGTCGGCGCTGGTCATTACTTACCAGAGTATGCTGGAAATCTTGACATAATGACCAGTGCTGCTATGGCCACTGGCGACAGATTAGCTCAGATGTCTGCTGACAATATTGCATAAATACCTCAGACATTTACCTTGTGAAATCAGAATCGCTTCAATCTTATTTGATTACAAAAAAAACTTTAATTGATAATGAATCATAAACTATATATTCAAGATGTAACGCTACGTGACGGTATGCATCCCATTCAACATCAATACTCAAAACAACAAATAAAAGATATCGCTATTGCCCTAGATAAGGCAAAGGTAGATGCCATAGAAGTAGCTCATGGAGATGGATTGACAGGAGGAAGTTTCAACTATGGTTTCGGAGCTCATACGGACTGGGAATGGATAGAAGGCATAGCAGAACATCTCACTCATGCCAAACTAACAACGCTTCTTATACCGGGCATAGGAACCATAGAAGACCTAAAAAGAGCTAAGGATCTAGGCGTACAATCTGTAAGAGTAGCCACGCATTGTACTGAGGCAGATATATCACAACAACATATAGAAGCTGCTAGAAAAATGGATATGGATGTATCTGGATTTCTCATGATGGCCCATATGAACGACGCTAAATCGTTAGCGCAGCAAGCTCAGTTAATGGAAAGCTATGGTGCACTATGTGTTTATGTCACAGACTCTGCTGGTGCATTATTGATGGGTGGTGTGAAAGATAGAATAACGGCATTCAGAGATACATTGAAACCAGAAACTGAAATCGGTATCCATTGTCATCACAATTTATCATTAGGTGTAGCTAATACAATTGTAGCCATGGAAGCTGGCGCTACACGACTAGATGCTTCATTAGCAGGTATGGGCGCAGGAGCCGGCAACTGTCCACTTGAAGTATTGATAGCTGTGCTCAATAAAATGGGTGCTGAACATAATTCAGATTTATTTCAACTCATGGATATTGCTGATGATGTCATAAGACCATTACAAACCCGTCCTGTACAAGTTGATAGAGAAACGCTTTCTCTAGGTTATGCAGGCGTATATTCTAGTTTCTTATTACATTCAGAAAGAGCAGCCAAGAAATATGGTTTAGATACAAGAACCTTACTTAATGAATTAGGTAAGCGGAAAATGGTAGGTGGACAGGAAGATATGATTATTGATGTGGCATTGGATTTGTTGAAAGTGTAGCACGTATTAAAAAAATAAGAAATACTTAAATGCATTTCCTCTTTTTTTAATGATGCCAAATCACTCTTAGTATAGCTTCACTTTTGCACGACAAAACCTAAACACTTCCAACGTACCACATTCCCATGGCTATCCAAAGGTTCATTAACAATGACATCATCTTTCCAATCCAAAACTAGAAAACCAATTTCCTTTAAAATATTTGCTAATTGACTGGGTGGATAATACACTTTCCAATGTTCTGCTTTCTTAAAATTTAGTGGTGAGATTAGAATTAACTTGCCAGTTGGTTTTAGAACGCGATACATTTCTTTCAAACCCATTGTTGGGTTTTCTAATCGGTCAAGTAAGAAACTATTCAATACTAGTGTTTGACTATTTTCTTCAAAAGGTAATTTTTCTGCTTTTGCTAAACCAAAATTTAAGTTACCCAGTTGTTCTCCTTTTTGGGAATGTTCATCTAACCCCTTGTCGCTCAAATCAATTGCAATTTCTTGGCCTTCTACCCAGAATTCATTGGCACGCTTCAGCATTTGATAACTATAGTCAATCCCCCAGCAAGTTGATTTCGGATAGTGTTTTGCCAAGGTTGCAATCCATCTGCCCACGCCACAACCGATTTCTAAGATATTGCTTTCCGCTTCTTGTGGATAATGCTTTTCAGCAAAATCTAAGATCGGTTGAAACGGATATCTTCCCCATAATTCATCTGCGATATGTAATGCCGATTGTCGAACCACCATTTCGTGATAACGTTCATAAATATCTTGTTGAAATTCCAATTTTGTTTTTTCATGGAAGAATGGAATTCCTTTTCTACTGTAAGTGAATGGTTGCATTTCTGGTTTATTGAAATTTTGGGCAGCAAGCGAAAAATACTACTTATTTACTCAAGTTGAAATTAGTAAAGACCTTATTATTTGATAATGAAATTTCTTCGGTCCCATTTGGAGTTACTATTTTACTTCTACATATTTCTTAATAAATACATCATTCGAAGAGTCTCATATAACAATCTTGTTTCTCCAGTAGCAACATAAACTAATAATAGAAGGGATCTATTTGTTTTTGAAAACATATTATGTCTTTTTTCAGTTGAATTGATTTAATAAGGAGTCTTTCATGCATGATATAGATATAATCAGGAAAAGCAGATATGCAATAATTTATTAACCGCAATCAGTTAATGGGGGATAAACTTATTAATTAGAGAGTAAAAAGTTTGTAAATGCGTTTTAAGGAACTTCTTTTCGATATATTTATACAAATATCATTACAGGCTTCTCAATTACAAGTATTCTATAAATACTTTATTTTAAATCTTGGTACCCCAAAATTACCAAACTATGAGGTTAAGACTATCAATTTTAATCAGTGTATTAATGGCATTTTCAAATGCCACATTTTCTCAGTGCGACAGTGGATCTGAACCTGAATGTACTTGTGATACGGCTCCTGTACTATGTTCCATAAATGAATTGGATGGATATTCATTTTCTATGTCCAGTTTCCAACATCCTAATGATGCCCCAAATCCATTATGTAATGGTAGTTGGGTACCTAACAATCCCACTTGGTTTAACTTCATCGCCTGGTGTACAGATCTTGAGATAACAGTATCACTTTCCAATTGTACCGTCATCAATCCACCTGGACCTAATAATCTCACATTTGGTGCTCAGGTAGGGATATATGAAGATTGCGGCTCTTTTGATGAAGTAGAATGCATTGGTAACGATTGTGGTAATGAAGATGACAAGGTATTAGATATAAGCGGGTTAATTATTGGAGAGGTTTATCATTTTATGATTGATGGCTGTTTAGGATCTGCTTGTGATGTAGATATAAGTGTTGTTGGAAATTGTACTGAAGAGATCGAGGAATGGACCAACCCTATCATGGGAGGAACTAGTTTTTGTGTTGGAGATTCTGAAACTTACATAGTAGATGACCTTACTGGTGCTACGAGCTATCATTGGTACATTGATGGTTCTGAGATCAGTGTTACAGATGATCCACAAGAAGATATTACTTGGGATACAGAAGGTACATTCGAGTTATGTGCAGATGCCAGTAACGAATGTATAGACGTGGACGAAGATCCAGATCCCATATGCACAACAATAGTTGTAGCCGCTCCAGATGCAGGAACGATAACGGCAACACCTAACCCCCTCTGCCCTACTGAGACAAGTACGGCTACCGTAACCGATTACAACGATGGCGCTATATACGACGAGTATCTCATCGTAACAGACCCTTCTGGAGAAGTTATTGATATAATGCTTGTCGGTGCTACCAGTATAGATGTCACATATGATGAATGTGGTATTGTAAAAGTATTCAGCCTTAATTTTGCTAATTCAGAAGCCGTTCCAGTTCCTAATATTGGAGACTCTTACACAGGATCAGATTGTCAAACCTTCTGTTGTGATGAAGTATGTGAGTTTATAAATTTTGAAGATTCAGAAGAACCTGAATTCGTAATGGCGCCAACTGATGAGACGCTGATATGTTTTGATTTACTACCCGTGATAGAAGACCTAGCAACGACAGATAACTGTAGTCCAGATGGAACAACTACAGGCACAGAGTCGGGCACTGCTGACTTATGTGATGGTGGAACAATAACAAGAGATTGGACATTTACAGATAACTGTGATAATACCGCTACTCATACTCAAATTATAACTATTGAAGCCATAGAAGAAGCAGACTATACAATGTTACCTGCAGATATGGATCTAGATTGTGGCGACATCATTCCCCTTCCTATAGATCTTATGTACACTAATAACGGAATTGGCGGATGCCTAATAATGGGATCAATTACACCTACTGTCGATGGCGTCTTTGACTTATGTGGTTCTACAATTACATATTCTTGGGAATTCACAGATGCCTGTGGCAATGAAGTCAACCACGACCAAGTAATTACTATTGAACCAGCAGAAGAACCAGATTATATTAATCCGCCTGGCGATCTAACACTAATGTGCAGTGATGACATTCCAGATGCTATAGACTTGACTTATACCAATAACAGCACAGGTGATTGTCTTATTACAGGAACGATAACACCTACAGTAGACGGGACAGCGGATATATGCGGGTCTACAATTACTTATACATGGGAATATGAAGATCCTTGTGGGAATGAACTTAACCATACCCAAACTATAGAAATATTACCAGCACCAACACCAGACTTTTTGAATCCGCCTGCTGACGAAACAATTCAATGTGCAGATGTTATCCCAGGTCCTATAGATCTCACATATAGCAATAACGAATCAGGAACATGTCTGGTAACTGGAACTGTAACGCCAACTGTAGATGGAGAATTTGACCCCTGCGGATCAGAGATAACTTACGAATGGACATTTACGGATGACTGTGGAGAAGAGATCATGCATACTCAAGTCATTACAATTGAGCCTGCAGAAGAAGCGCAGTTTATTAACCCACCAGCTGACATGGATTTCACATGTGCAGAATTTGATGGGTTTGTATTTATGGAACTTCCTTATACAAATGCATCTACACCAGAATGCCTTATCATGGGTGAAGTTACTCCAGTCATTACAGATAATACACAAGGCTGTGAAGGAACAATAGAAGCACTTTATGAATTTACAGATGACTGTGACAGAACAATTAGTCATACACAAATCATTACATTATTACCTCCTTCTGAGGCAGATTTTATAAATACCCCTGCTAACTTTTCTATACCATGTGCTGACATTCCTGGCCCACCAGATCCGCTTGAATATACCAATGGAGAATCAGGCATATGTGAAATAGCAGGTTCCGAAGATGCTATAATTGAAGAGGACATATCTGCTTGTGGAGGAACCATAACGTATCTATGGGAATATACAGATGATTGTAACAGAACAATAAACTATGAGCAAGTCATCACAATAGAACCAGCACCAGAAGCAGCATTCACATCTATGCCAGCTGACATGTCTATGTCTTGTGAAGAATTCAATGCATTTTCACCTAACATATTAAGTTATACTAATAATGAAACTGGCGTATGTGAAATTATGGGTAACGCTTTTCCATCTAACAATGGCGTAGTCGATGCATGTGGCGGAGAGAGAACTTTTACTTGGGAATTTACGGATGAATGTGATAGGACGATTATTCATGAACAAATAATCACAGTTGATCCAGCACCAGAAGCAGCATTTATAGATATTCCTGATGCCGAAACATTAGATTGCGCTGATTCTAACGATGATCTACCAGAACTTGCTTATGATAATGAGCTCAGTGGAATATGTGAAATAAGTGGTGAAGTAGAAGCTATTGTAAGCGGCGCAGTAGATGAGTGTGGTGGCATTAAAACTTTTACATGGACATTTACTGATGAATGCGACAGAACGATTACCGCATCACAAGAAGTTACTTACTTACCTGCTGACGAACCTGAATTTATAGATCCTCCGCAAGACATCACAATAGCCTGTGATGAAGAAGTCCCTGATCCAGAGATACTAGAGTATGATAATTTCTTGGATGATCCTTGTGAGATATTTGGAGATGTGGATGCTACCATTTTTCAAGATGAGAACATTTATGAATATACTTGGGAATTCACCAATCCATGCACAGATAATACGATCACACATACTCAAACCATAACCAAACTGATTCCAGTCGAATTAGAACAAGATGAATTTGAATTTACAATTTGTATAGATGGAGAATTTGATTTAACAACAGTAGATCTTGTAGATGTAAATGGGACAAACCTTACACTTACATATCATGATCGTACCCCTCCATCAGATAATAACGAAATCGACGATGTCGTCATTCTAGAAGAAGAGGAAACTATCGTTTATATAAAAGCGGAAAATCAATTTGGATGTTTCCAAGTAGCAGAGATCATCCTTATCGCTAATCTTGTAGGTTCTTCTGGAGATGATCTAGAAGAAGAGGTTTGTATAAATCAAGAAATACTTGATCTATATTTTTTCTTAGAATCTGGTACAGATTTGTCTGGCGAATTCACGCAAGTAGACGGACCTATAGATTTAGATATCTCAAATGGGACTGATATAGATATTACAGAAGCAGACCCAGGTATATATTTATTTGAATATACAGTAGATGCTGGTAACGGATGTCCAAATGAATCATCTGATCTAGAAATAGAGTTACAACCATTGGTATCAATCGACTTAATATCTATTGCCTGTAATCCAGATGGCACTAGCTATATGATTACTGTAACAAATGATGATTACAAATTTTACCTAGAAGCAGGAGACATTATTTCAGAAACAGATACGGAAGTTACTATAAGTGATATCCCTATAGGAACAGATATCATATTCAAAGTCGAAGACAAGTCAACAAGATGTGAACAAGAATATGTATTCCTTAGTCCTGATTGTAGCTGCCCTACAGTTACTCCTCCTATTTCATTGGGTAATCAGAGAATATGTTTTGGTGAAACAACACCAGCGTTATCGGTTACAGTTGAAGTTGATGTGACAGCCAACTGGTATGACATGTCCCAAGGTGGAAATTTATTACAAGCCAATGATGTTAGCTACACTTCACCAGAAACACAATCAGGTAACTATACTTATTATGTAGAAGGCGAAAGCATATCGCAACCCGGATGCATAAGTGCTGTCCGTACACCTGTAACGCTAGAAATTATTGCCAATCCAAGTGTCGTAGATACAATAATAGGCTTCTGTGACATTTCTAATAATCAAACTTCAATTGTAAATCGAAGTGAACTGGAAAGAGTAGTTTTTGGCGGCAGACCTAATTTAACGGCGCAATTCTATCTAAATAAAATCGACTTAGACAACAGTTCTAATCCTATTACATTTCCATTTACAACTACAACACCTTCTCCGCAG
>JALZVB010000344.1 GCA_023300835.1 Saprospiraceae bacterium
AATAAATAAATAACATTATATCAAATCAACTAAGAACATAGCATCAGTACTTTTTATTCTTTCGGAAACAGGAAGAATTAGTAAGTTGAAATTATTTAAAATACTTTTCTTTGCTGACATGTCACATATTTATAAATACAGTCGACCTATCTCTGAGGATGATTATATTAGGATGGATAAAGGCCCCGTCCCAAGTAAAATATACGATTATGTGAAAAGTAATCCTCACACATTAAGTATAATTGGGAAACACTTGGAGTCTACCGCTGTTCCTGATTTAGATGAACTCTCAGCAACAGACATAGAAGAATTAAAACATTCCATCATTGAAAATAAAGACCTTCCGCCGGAAGTATTGTCCGAGATCTCTCATGGATTTGCCTGGAACTCAGCATCAATTAATGGGCGCATATCTTGGTGCAACATTGCTAAGGAGGCTGGCGCTGCTGAAGAACAGATACAGTATATCAAAGATATTGATCAGTTTTTGAAATATATCTCCTAAAGCGGATGGCCAAAATGTTTGATTATCTGCCTGATTCTCTCAGAAAAGATACCGTAAATATTGGAGATATATTTAAGTGTTTTATTCCAGCAGCCAACAAGCACAAGTTATTTACTGTAGTTGCATTTAATGGTGACGATATTGTAGGATCAATGCTCATAAACTCAGAAGTAAATAAGAATGTTCACAGGACTGAAGAATCGCTTAACCATCAACTTGAATTATTGGAAGTCGATTACGATTTTTTATCTTGGAACAGCCATGTTGATTGCACGCAACTAATCGGAATTATGAAGAATAGAATATTAGCCGAAATTAATAGCGATGTTGATTCCCGCTATCTTGGTAAGCTAGATTTAGATGATATTCAAGCGATTAAACGGATAGTTATAAAAAGTAGAATCATATCTAAAAAGGAGAAAAGAGTATACGGGTTTATAGACTAGACTTTAACACATTTATGCTCAATGTACTATCTGAGTAATGAAATAGATTTTTTTTCTAGGCTTTCGGATTTTTTTTTCACAACCAGTCAAAATTCCCCTCATAATAAACACTAAACACAGCAGCTACCAGCAAAGGCGCCATTGCAGACACGGCCATCCATCTATAGTAATGTTTCGATATTTTAGATTTCTCAATGGTTTCTATTATCAATGCAAATACGAGTAGACTGGCTATTATTGAACCCAATATTACACTAACAAGAAGTCCTATATAATCATCAATAAGCCATATTGCGCTATAGATGATGATTTGAAGTAGGAAACCTTCTTTGTAATACATATTCTAGTTTTTTCAATTGAATGGGCTGTCAGCTGAGATCTTTATTGTAAAAGTAGGTAACGCTGCAGATATTATACCTTTGTAATATTAATGTTTTATATAATGTGTTGTTAAGTTATACAATACGTGTATTTTCGTTTCTTATCGAAAACTGAATTTCACTCAAGCAATAAGACCTCATTATGCCTACCTACGATATTAATGACCCTACTGATCTGGATATCCTTAAAGCCCAGTTTGATATAATCTCTGGTAATGAGTGGGATGAATATATACAGATAGCAGAACAAAGAGGTATGGGTTATAAGAATATCAATATTCTAAAAACAGCACAAAGAAAGGCAGGGATATCAAAGTACTTGAGTCCTAAAGTAGTCTTGTGGATAATGTCATTGGTAGATCAATTGGATTCAGACGAAGAGGAGTAAATACTTTTCTGTCATTACCGGTTTTTATATTAGTTATCACGGGAAAATATCATAGATTTGTTTCCCGTAATGTAATTTAAAAGTTGGTATGACTAAATATGTATTCGTTACGGGTGGCGTAACATCTTCTTTGGGTAAAGGTATAATTGCAGCATCGCTGGCAAAACTGCTTCAAGCCAGATCTTACAAGGTCACTATACAGAAACTCGACCCCTATATTAATATTGATCCAGGAACACTTAACCCCTATGAACACGGCGAATGCTATGTTACAGATGATGGTGCTGAGACAGATCTTGACCTTGGGCACTATGAGCGATTTCTCAATATTCCTACTTCGCAAGACAATAATGTCACTACTGGGAGAATCTATCAAACCGTTATAAATGAAGAACGAGCTGGTAAATACTTGGGTAAAACCGTTCAAGTAATTCCTCACATAACAGATGAAATAAAGCGTCGTATTCAATTGTTAGGTGAAACAGGTAAGTATGATGTCATTATTACTGAGATAGGTGGTACGGTAGGAGATATCGAGTCATTACCTTACTTGGAAGCGATAAGACAACTTAAGCAAGAATTAGGTGAGACTAGTACTGTGTTTGTTCATCTAACGCTTATACCTTACTTAAGAGCAGCACAAGAGCTAAAAACTAAACCAACACAGCACTCTGTAAAAGAACTGCTACAAGCGGGTATTCAACCTGATGTTCTTGTATGTCGTACAGAACATAAATTGAGTTCTGAAATAAAGAAGAAGTTAGCTCTCTTCTGTAATGTACAGCCTAATACGGTAATAGAGGCGATAGATGCGAGTACAATCTATGATGTGCCTATTCTTATGTTAAAGGAAAAACTAGACATCAGAATACTCAAAAAATTAAAACTAAAAAGCTATAAAAAGCCTGAGTTAGCAAAGTGGAAGGAGTTTCTAGGCAAACTTAAGAATCCAACGCATGAGATTAAAATAGGTCTGATAGGTAAGTATAATGAGCTGCCAGATGCCTACAAGTCTATCTATGAATCATTTGTTCATGCAGGTGCTCATAATGAATGTAAAGTATTAATTACGCCTATACATTCTGAAGTATTGGAAACTGGGGATGTCAGTTCTAAGTTAGCTGGACTTGATGGCGTATTGGTCGCACCAGGTTTTGGGATAAGGGGTATCAAAGGCAAGATTAAGTCGATCAAATATGTACGAGAACAAAAAATTCCTTTCCTTGGAATATGTTTAGGAATGCAATGTGCCGCTGTAGAATTTGCTAAAAATGTGCTCAAAATAAAAGGGGCTTCTTCTACAGAAGTAAAGCCCAAGACAACGGCTCCTATAATCGGACTCATGTCTGATCAACAAACAATAACTGCCATGGGTGGTACCATG
>JALZVB010000345.1 GCA_023300835.1 Saprospiraceae bacterium
CCCCTCAAAGTGATTCCAGCCTTGAGCCTTAATATCATGAATATTACCGCCAGTTGTATGTAGTTTAATACCGTCATCAGCATCGGTAATCTCGCCTATGATGTATACAGAAGGCATCAACCTTACTTTATCTAAGTCTTCTTCAGCAACAGTGAAAAGCAATTCATAATCTTCTCCACCGCTCAATGCAGTGGTAGCTGGATCTAGTTTGAATTTGATAGCTAATAATTGTACCTCTTGCTTGATAGGGATATTGCTTTCTTCTAGATAAGCACCTACTCCCGAGGCCTTACAGATGTGCATAAGGTCAGATGCTAACCCATCCGAAATATCAATCATAGCCGTAGGAATGAGCTTAGCTTTTTCAAAATATGAGATCATATCTTTTCTGGCTTCAGGCTTGAGTTGTCGCTCGATTACATAAGGTTCATTTTCTAGATCTGGTTTGATACCAGGATTAGATAGAAAAAGTTGTTTTTCTCTTTCTAGTATTTGTAAACCTAGATAAGCTGCGCCTAGGTCGCCTGTTACACAGACGATGTCTCCTTTTTTGGCACCTGACCTATAAGTAATTTTTTCTGCAGATGTTGTACCTATAGCAGTTACACTTATTGTCATGCCTTTGGGGGAAGAGGTTGTATCTCCACCTACAAGATCAACACCATATATACGGCAAGCTTCGGCAACACCGGCATACAGATCTGTCATAGCTTCTACAGAGTATTTGCTAGAAATAGCAACAGATACGGTAATTTGCTTGGGTTCCGCATTCATGGCATATATATCGGAAAGGTTGACTATTACAGCCTTGTAACCCAGATGCTTGAGCGGACAATAAACAAGATCAAAGTGTATTCCTTCTACAAGCAAATCAGTAGAAACAACAATTTCTTGACCGCCATAAGATAGAACGGCAGCATCATCCCCTATACCATACTTGGTAGAAGCGTTTCTGTTTTTGAAACCAGCCGTCATGTGCTCTATCAATCCAAACTCACCTAAGGTGTTAACATCTGTAAACTTCTCTTTCATCTTGTACGGGTTGTTATTATTTTAAGCTTCTATTGGCGAGATCCCAAAGAGAACCCTCTGGAAATGGTGCATCAAATTCCTTCTTATCACCGTGACGATCTACAAACCTTATTTTATAAGAATGCAAATGTATACTTCTATCTGGATTTTTACGTCTAGCGCCATATTTGACATCACCTTTGATAGGATGTTCTAAGTGAGAGAGACAAGCTCTTATCTGATGAAATCGACCTGTTATCAACGTAACCTTGAGAATAGAATAGTTGTCGAGAACTCTTAACTGTTCTAATTGCATTTTTACTTGTGTCCCACCTGAATGTGGATCAGCAGAGATACGGGCTTTACGATTTTTAGTATCGTGTTTATGGTATAATACGACTTCTGAATCCTTTTCTTTCCATGCTCCTTGTACAATGGCGATATATTCTTTTTCTATGGCTTCACTTTCTTGCTGCTTAAGGTAATGCTTAGTAAAAGCTGGTAAAGTAGATAACATCAAGAGCCCACTTACGGGTCTATCTACTCTAGATAAGAGGTGGACATCTTTCTTGAGTCTTCTGGCCATAACACGATCTACAGAATCTTCGCCTTTATCATCCTTTTGGGATAACATACCTGCTGGCTTATTAATAATGCAGTATTCTGTGTTTTTGGTAACTATTGGGATTGCACTCATAATTATTCTTCTACTTCTTCGTATTCCGTAAACCCTTCTTTGTCTAATTCCTGAGGGCCATAGTTTTCAATAGGCTTTTTGCCTTTAGGCGCAATGGTCTTATATGAAAGGTATAAAAGACCGATTATAAGTATTAATCGCATGTTAAGTGTCTCTTTTTTATAGGTAAGTGGTTAAAAGAATGACAAATTAATTACAAATACACTACTAAAGTCTACCTATGAAAGAATAATAGCAATATATTTGTCTCGACTTTAACACCCTTAAATATTCTATCGCCCCAGCAATCTCTCGATTGTTGGGGTTTTTTTATGCTTTTATCACATCCACTCCTCACTACTTCTTTCTACATGATAGAGTAACCTGTTTTTTATCTCTAGTGCTTCTTGCGTAGCAATATCAGGTATTTGATGTAACCCAGAGGCGGTAAATATAATTAAGGTTGACAGTTTACGTCTTTCTTGGAAAGGCGTACTTCTTATACTTATATTCTGAACCTTATGAGTCAATGAGTAAGCCGCATTCTCTCCAAATACACCACCAGATACAGCTATTACATTGCCATATATACCATACTTCTTTTTACTGTACTTCAATACAGACCTGAGAATACTCAATAGATATATAAGTACGAAACCATAAAAGTACTTGTACTTAGCTATATAGAATGTTAATATTATAAGTGGAACAAATATAAAGGTCCATCTAAAGAGACGTTTATATAAAAAGTAGCTGCTAACTCCTTTGAAATTGATATTGACCAAGTTATTGTAGTCTTCTTTAAAAAGAAACCGTTGGGTCATTTCTATATCTTGTTTATCTAGACCTGCAACCTGTATCGCTTGTTTTCTAGCAGTGGCAACACTGGACGCTTGGCGCATGGATAAATCATATATGCCCGATAACCGTTGCAACAAGTTCTGTGACCAGCGTAAAACTTGAATTTTGACATCCTTTGCTGCTTTTTCTTTCCTGCTGAATAAGCCAGACTCAATGATAAAGCCTTCACCTATACGATACATATGCAAGTCGTAATACTTCAACACTGACCGAACCAATGAAATTATAAAGGCTACAATAAAAAAGACGACAGCCAAGATCGCCATAAGCGTTATACTCTGTGAGATAACCTCGGGAGACGGAATGTAATCTTCCATTTGTTCTTTTTCTACTACACCTGCGTCGCGCAGGTTATCCCAAATCCATAGGAAAAACAACAGTATAAAACCGCCTGACCTCAGGTGGTTTTCAGACATTCCAACTTTGAGTAATTGCGGGATATCTAGTCGGAATATAACTTCTTTATTATCTACAACTGGAATTGAGCCTTCACTTCTTGTTTCCTCTGCATTTTGAATGACAGATTTTTGATTGGAAAGAATGTGCTCTGTTATAGCTGTCGCTAAAGTTTGGTCCAAGGCATTGAGTTGTAATTCTGAACCAGAACTACCCGCTGTATCCATATTAAGTTTGACAACATTAAAAACACGATGTATGAGGTTCTGCTCAAAATTGATAGACTGTATCCTATCAAAAGGAATTTCTAATACTGATTTCTGAAAGACCCCTTTGTTTATAACAAGGGTTTCATTGTTGATATAAAAGTAATATTTGAAAAAGGCTATTGAACTATAAATAGCTCCGGCAAGCGCTATCCCTATAATGCTAAAGATGAAAGTACTTGATTCTGAAAAACTTCCTTTGAATAGAAAGATCAATAGAAAAGGCCATAGCTGTCTCGCAATAACCTTATAAAGACGATAACTAATAATAAGGATGGCCACATAAGATTGTCGTCGAGGGACAGAAAAGTCGAAATCACTCTTCCTCATCAGAATGGCTTTGCGTAACAATGTATTCCTTAAGTCTATTGGAGTCTTCGGGAGAAAGGCCAGGAATTGTCATGTCACTAGTACTACCCCCAGCGGTGAAGACCTTTAGTTTGGATAGATTAAAGTACCTTTCTACGGGACCTTGATCGATTCTTACATGTTGCACTCTATTGAATGGTGCAGTAGTCATATTTTTCCATAACCAGCCAGATTTGTAGACGATATCCTTTTGCCGTAAGGCGTAACTTTTATATCGGTATCCCTTAATCGTAGATACGAAAGACCATATTATATGAATGACAAACAATGCAATAACACCATATAATGCTTCTTGTGGGTAAGGAAATGGCGCCGTTATATATAAAGTTAATAGAATGCCAGATGTTATCAAGAAATATAATACCCTTCCTATTATTAAAACGCTGAGATATTTCTGTTCTAAGGGTTGAAAGTCTAACGTTTCTACACGAGGTAACGTATCGTTATACACTTGTACATTATTGAAATCCGACTCCATCGTGTTTATTTGTTTACAAAGATACGGTAATCCGTGTATGTCGAATGCCTAATGTAAAGACATAACAATGTCACAGGTTGTTCATCTTAGACCAAATAATCGTTTTGCTTGACATATCCTACAGAATTTGTCATATTAAAATTATCTTTATGTGTTTGTTGTTGGTTTTTATCTATCCACAAGGACATTATGTCGTTATAAAAGGTAAAAAAACAATATTTAATCAATGGAAAGGGACATTAGAATAGGCGTTATTGGATTAGGGTATGTTGGGTTACCGATTGCATTGGCATTGGCCGAGAAGTATGAGGTAACGGGATTTGATATAAATACCGCCAAGGTTACTTCCCTCAAGAAGAACATTGATCCCTCTGATGAGATAGAAACAGAAGCCTTTTTGAGTAAAAAAATATCGTTTACAGATGATATTGCAGAATTAGCCCATTGTTCTGTATATGTTGTAGCAGTCCCTACACCAGTAGATAAACACAAAGTACCCAACCTAAAGCCACTACAATTAGCTTCTGAGTCAGTAGGTTGCATACTTAACGAAGGAGATATCGTAATCTATGAATCTACGGTATACCCAGGATGTACGGAAGAGGTATGTGTTCCAATATTAGAAAAGGCATCTGGCTTGAAATATATGGAAGCGTTTAAAGTAGGTTATTCGCCAGAAAGGATAAACCCAGGAGATAAGCAACATACGTTGTCACAAATAACAAAAGTAGTTTCTGGTTGTGATGAAGAGTCACTGGATACCATAGCAGAGCTATATGGTAGTATTATAGAAGCAGGTATCCATAAAGCCAGTTCGATAAAAGTAGCAGAAGCGGCCAAGATTATCGAAAATACCCAAAGAGATGTCAACATCGCACTGATGAATGAGCTCGCTATTATTTTTGATAAACTTGATATCAATACCCATGAAGTACTAGAGGCTGCGGGTACAAAGTGGAACTTCTTGAAGTTTTATCCTGGGCTTGTCGGTGGACATTGTATAGGCGTGGACCCGTATTATCTGACGTATAAGGCGCAACAGGTAGGATATGATCCTGAAGTTATTCTCAGTGGGAGAAGGATAAACGATAATACCCCACAGTTTATCGCTAAGAAGATTATAAGGAATCTTATCAAGCAAAATAAAAACCTGACAGCTTGTAATGTTCTGGTTAAAGGAGTCACATTCAAAGAAAATGTAACAGACATCAGAAACTCAAAAGTCTATGACCTAATTAAGGAATTACAAGACTTCTCACTGTCTGTAGATGTTATGGATTGTAAGGCAAAGAAAGATGAGGTAAAGAAAGAATATGGTTTGGATTTAATAGACGAACCTAGAGCAAAATATGATGTTCTAGTAATTGCTGTTGCGCATGACGAATATAAAGGAGAGGGTTTTGGTGATTGGGAAAAACACCTTGTTGCAGAACCGATAATATTTGATGTAAGAGCATTATATAGAAATCAAAATCTTGATAAAAAAGCCATCTACTTAACACTATAAGAAATGAAGATACTAGTAACAGGCGGAGCAGGATTTATAGGAAGTAACATTGTACAAACATTGTTATCTGATCAAGACGTGGAACACGTGACGGTTATTGATAACCTTATTTCTGGATCAGTAGATAATATCAAGGCGTTTTTTGATAATCCTAGATTTACATTTGTAGAAGGAGACATAAGAGATCTTGAATTGTGCAAAAGCACGATGGAAGGTCATACACATGTTTGCCATCAAGCCGCACTAGGTTCAGTACCTAGGTCAATCAAAAATCCGGTGGCAACCAATGGACACAATATCGACGGAACACTTAATATTTTAGAATCTTGTAGGTTTCATAAAGTTGATAGATTAGTTTTTGCCTCTTCTTCATCTGTGTATGGAGATGACAAGACTTTACCTAAAATCGAAAGCGAAACAGGTAACGTATTATCCCCTTACGCATTGACAAAGAAAACAAAAGAACAGTACGCTAGATTGTATAGTGAACTATATGATCTTTCAATTGCAGGGTTTAGGTACTTCAATGTTTTTGGACCAAAGCAATCACCTAAAGGTGTTTATGCAGCTGTGATTCCACTGTTCATAGACAAGTTGGTCAAAAACGAGCAAGCTACCATACATGGTGATGGCGAACAGAGTAGAGATTTCACATACATAGACAATGTTGTTTCTGCCAATGTTTTAGCCCTTAAAAAAGATAGTATTCCTAATAACTTTCAGATTTATAATATTGCTCTAGGAGAAAAAACCTCTGTCAACCAATTGTATAATAAACTCGCTGAATTAGTCGGGAAAAACATTAAGGCTAACCATACCGATGCAAGGACTGGAGATATAAAACATAGTCTTGCTGATATATCAAAAATAAAAAGAGACCTGAATTACAGGCCATTGGTTAACATAGATAAAGGATTAGAACATACGGTAAAATGGTTCTTGAAGACATATGAAAAATAACCAACTCAGAAAACACTTAAAGAGAACTTGGTCTGTAAAATGGCGAAGCTTTATGAATAACATGAAGTTAGGCCACTTAGGGAGGGATGTATATTTTGAATCTGGTGTTGAACTTATGCGTTATCCTAAAAACATCTCTTTAGGCAATGGTCTGGTTTTGAAAAAAGGCGCACGACTATGTCCTTGTAATGAAAAAGCAACTATATCAATTGGAAACAATACCACAGTAGGCTACAATACCTATCTGTTTGCTTCTGAGAAAATAACCATCGGAAAGGATTGTCTGATAGCCCCCTATGTTTATATTGTAGATAGCGATCACAACATTAAAAAAGAAAGTCTTATCAATCAACAACCGAATAATACAGCAGCCATTACAATAGGTGACGATGTCTGGATAGGCACAGGTGCTAAAATTCTTAAAGGCGTTACCGTGGGTAATGGTGCAGTAATTGCTGCTGGAGCACTTGTTAAAGATGATGTTTTACCCTATGAAATTGTAGGTGGCATTCCTGCCAAAAAGATAAGCGAAAGAAAGTGAACGTAGGCGCAATAATAATATGTAGATATAACTCCAGTCGTCTACCCGGCAAGATCTTTAAGAAGATCAACAAGAAGACCATTTTGGAAAACATCATAAAACGACTGGAACAAACATCGCAAATAAATACGATTGTTGTTGCTACATCAGAGGAGAAGACAGACGATATAATTGCAGACTATTGTAATGACAATAAGATTAACCTACATAGAGGAAGTCTCAATAATGTCGCACTTCGCTTTAAAGAATGTGCATCAGTATATAATCTTGATTATGCACTGAGAGTAAATGGAGACAATGTCTTTATAGATATTGATACCATGAACAAAATGATAGAAATAGCAGTAGGGCAAAAGTTAGATTTTGTTTCCAATGTACCCGGTAGAAGTTTTCCTTATGGTATGAGTATTGAAATAGTCAAGACCTCTTATTATAACGAGGTGTATGATTGCTTTGACGAAGAAGGTCACTATGAACATGTTACCAAGTATATATACGATATTGGAAAACCAGACAGTTCTTATTATCATAAGAACATAGATTATCCAGAACTGAAATCAATGCAGTTGGCGATAGACACCAGTGAAGATTATGAAAGGGCAAAACTAATAGTGAAGCAACTCCCTTACTTTCCTGAGACCTATTCAATGTATGATATTAATAAAGCTATCAATAATATAATATGAGCAGATGGAAAGGTAAACATGGTCCCTTACTTATTGCAGAGATAGGTGGCAACCATGAGGGAGATTTTGAATATGCTAAGAAGCTTACCCAGTTGGCAATAGAGTCAGATGTTGACTATATAAAATTTCAAATCTATACAGGAGATACATTGGTGAACCCAATAGAAAATCCAGTAAGGAATAAGCATTTTAAAAAGTTTGAGCTTTCTGAAGCACAGCATATTCACCTCGCAGAGATGTGCAAGAAATCAGACATAGGATATATGGCATCCATATGGAATTATGATTTTGCAGATTGGGTTGATGCATACTCAGATATCTATAAAATTGGTTCAGGTGACTTTACGGCCTATCCGGTCATAGAGCAGTTTGCATCACTTAAGAAACCATTGATCATTTCATCGGGATTGAGCACAATGGAAGAGGTTGCTGGAACGGTAGCATTTGTAAGGGGCCTTGACTCTATGTATCAAGATAACGAAAACCTTGCACTATTACAATGTACTTCTATGTACCCCATTCCATACGCAGACGCTAACCTAAGTGTAATGTCTAAATTTAAAGACGCATTTGATATTCCAGTTGGGTATTCTGATCATACAGAAGGTATGTATGCGTTAGAAATTGCAACAGCAATGGGCGCAGAAATCTTAGAGTTTCACTTTACTGATGTCAGAGAAGGGAAAGAATTCAGAGACCATAAAGTCTCACTGACAAGAGATGAGGTTAAACTATTATCAAAAAAGATAAGTGCCATTACGGCATTAAAGGGTGATGGTGTAAAGACTTGTCGACCTGTTGAAGAATCTCACCTGTTGTCATTCAGACGTGGCGCTTATCTTAATAGGTCAATGAAAAAAGGAGACGTTATTAAATCAGAAGACCTGGTTTATATGAGACCTAATCATGGTATTGATGCCCGTGAGTATAAGGCATTGATAGGGAAGAAATTGGTGGTTGATGCTGAGCAGTATGAGAAATTGGATTGGGGGAAATTTAGTTAAAACAGTTTAAGAACGAAATAAGTCATTAATAAACAACAAATCATGAATAACAAAAGACTCGTATTATTTACATTATTAGTTTTAATGTACACATTATCTTATAGTCAAACGGTCAAGGATGGCTTAGTAGGCTATTATAAACTCAACAATAATCTTATTGACAAAAGCATAAACAATATAGAAGGAAGTGGTTTTGACTTGAGTGAATTTGATGGTGTAGATGGCCTTCAGGATGGATCCTATCAATTCAATGGTTTAAGTTCATATGTTGACTTAACTATCGACAATAGAAACATTAGCTCTGTAGTATCTTTGAGTGCATGGGTCAGAACAACTGAAAATTATCGACAATTCGTAGTGTCAAAATACTTGAGTACAGAAGATCGTGGTTATTTTCTTGCTGTTGATGGGGGTAATGCATTAATTGGCGGCAGAAATGGTTGTGATGAATTTAACCAATGTGTATCAAGTGTGAAGATAGATGATGGTGAATGGCACCACATTGTAGGAATCTTTGATGAAGGGACTTTTCAAATTTGGGTTGATTGTGAATTAGAAAACTTAATTGCTACGCCATGTTTTGTAGATTTAGCATGTTCTGACCCACTAACTATAGGAAGTTGGTTTGAAGGAACAAGTGCAGGAAATCAAAGAAATTTTTCAGGATCTATAGATGAAGTTAGAATCTACAACAGGAAACTTACTTTTAGTGAAATAGGTACACTTTGTAATATTAGTTTTATTACAGCAATTGAAGAAACAGAGAATTCTGCAATGATTAACTTGTATCCCAACCCTGTAAATAATATTCTCAACATTGAACTTGAAAACATTAATGAAAAAATTTCCTACACCATTGTAGATTTGAAAGGAATTAATGTTGCACAAGGAAAAGTTAAGAGACAACTAGATTTAGATAATATTGAAAGTGGTTACTATACTATACTTTTCAGAAAAAAAGGAAAATTGTTGGGTTCAAAAAGATTTTTTGTTAACTAAATTGTAAAAAGACGTTAATGAAAGAAATGAGCCTCTTTCTTAATTCTAAACGAAAAATAAATTTATAAACCTACAATAAAAGGATATGTGGAAAAAATTAACTGACTTAGTTCAGTAAGGAGAAACAAATAAAGAAGTTTGGTCAAGAACATCTAAAGACCAGACTGAAAACTTTAATATGGATCTATATTTAGGAAAAAAAACA
>JALZVB010000346.1 GCA_023300835.1 Saprospiraceae bacterium
CAGTTCTATAATCAATGTCTAGTTTATATTTCGCTTCTGGATTATATCGTTTCTTGTTAAAGCCCATTTACACAAACCACTTCCATACCTCAAAATTCTTAACCAACACTAAAAAGACTATCAATATCAGAATACGATATGCCCATTTATTGGCACTTTCATATTTAGACATATTCTTAGCTGCAAATACACCACCTATACCTTGCCCTACGGCTAATGTTAATCCTGCAGACCAGTTTACCATGCCTTTGTATTGGAAAATAGCTAAGACGAAAATTGTGTAGATCCCTACGATCGCAACCTTGAGCGCATTAGAATTAGTAAGATCTAACTTGGACATAATTACAGCTATCATAAGGAAAAGAACACCGAATCCAGCTTGGATAAAACCAGCATATACACCTAATAATAAGTAAGCCGGAATGGTCAGCCATTTACTTACTGGAGGACCTGTTTCTGTGGGATTTATAAATCGTTTGGGATTGGTAACAAGAACAATTAATATGGGAATTAAGATATACTTGAATGCTGTCTTGAATCCATCGGCATCTAATTGTGTGGCTAGTAATACACCTAGAACCGCACCGATAACGACAAGCACAATTATAAACGAACTATTACTCATATCTAGCCTTCCATTCTTATGGAAGGTATAAGCACTCAACGAAGTACTGGCTAGAATATTAACTCTATTGGTTCCATTAGCCACATGACCAGCGATACCCATAACATCCATATAGATAGCCAAGGTTATAATGGATCCAAACCCTGCCATCGTATTAAGGATACCTGCGAAAAAACCACCTACTAGAGAAATTAATATTTGTGTTAAATCCAAGATCTATTTTTCTGACTGATTCTAGTAAAAATAAGAAGTACGAAGAAAAGATAAAAAGCTATGCTAAACGTTCTTTCGATCGTGTTCTCTACAAGACCCGACACGAGTAATAATAAATATAAACTAACAAGTAGATAATTGAGTTTGTGTCTATAATAATAAAACGGGTAAAACAAAGCTATAAGATATGCCATCAAACCAATCAACCCCATACTGGCCAGAATAAATAGATACTGATTATGTGGATAATGATCCAATTCTTCTCCCAACATCTCTTTGTACTTAATCTTACACATAGCCGAGAGATCACCTATCCCAGTGCCATTGAACAGATTTTCTGAGGCAATATCGAGTCCTACTTTAATAGAATATAATCGCTGTGAATCAGAATAATTGACGCCATTCCCTTTCTTGTATTGCAGATAATCATACTTAGTATAATGCCACTTATTGTTGATACTGGGGATTGTATTGACAGCGACTATAGGAATCAAAAATATCATTGATAGAAAAGCAACTAGCAGGAGCCATTTCCGTTGCCTTACCAGCGCATAACTTCCTATAATCAAACTAGTAATATAGAATACCGCTAGTCCCGATCTGACAGCCAATATGTGCAATACTAAAAATAGAAAAAGTGCCATCAAACCTATTGCTTTATTACCTACAACAGGATAGGCTTGTTTCATTAGCTTATCGCCAAATGCACATATGAATAAACCATAAGCCAGATACAAACTATACTCCGTATGGTCTATAGGTGTCGGCATCGCTTGCCCGCGGCCAATAGCTGATTGTATCGCATCATAATTCAAAAAATAATTAACAACTACTCCCAGACCAGAAATAACAGTTATTGCTACAAACAACATTAAGTAATGCCCTATCCTCTCGCTCATCTCATTCCTAAGAACATAGAAGCTAAAAGGAAGAATAAGGAATGGCAGTTTTTTCATTACAAAAGCTGTCCACATAGTGATATCATCAGAAAAGAGACCACTCCATATTGTTATCCAGAATATTATAGTCAGTGCCAGAAATGGTTTGATATCTGGACCAAACTCTTCTTGGCGCTTGACTAGCTTATACATTGCTGTAATCAGCAGACCTACGGTAGCTACAGAGATGAGAAATTTAGAAAACACAATTCCTAAAACGTAGAGAATAACAAACATATCTACGATCACAACGGTATTGAGTCTGCTTTTTCTCATTATAGTCTCTGTTGCCATAGTATTGTATCAACTGTATTTGGAATACAAAGATGGAATTTTCTATAAAAGTCTTGTCCAATTCTCATAGGTTCGTTGGTAGCCCGTTTAAAAAAGATGGCATTCAACATTGATTATTCTATAGTTATCCATAATTATCCCAATGTTATGCTGTTGTATAAATGCCATTTATCTTCTAGATTGCCTCACATATTTCAATAGATTTGTACCAATATATCCTCTAAAAATACTCGTCATAGCTTGTTATGCCTCCGTTTTTAACTTCATCTTGGCAAAATATTTTTGAAATCTTTCGAAGCATCTTAAAACCTAAATGGTATAAGTAACGTAACTTTGCGGCCTAACAAATCTATACGTTGTGGAAGCTTTTGAAAAGATAAAAACACTGTTGACAGAAATATCAGAGGCACAGCCTGCTGACAAAGACGGTTTAGAACAGTTTAGAATTAGGTTTTTAGGTACAAAAAACATCATCAAGCCCATATTTGGTGAGATGCGTAACGTACCTAATGATCAGAAAAAAGATTTCGGACTAGCGCTTAACGAATTAAAAGCTGCGGCAGAAAGCCGTTTCAATGTACTCAAAGACAGTATAGAGAATGCACAAGATCAATCTGCAGGACTAGGTCTTGACCTCTCACTTCCTGTAGATAATAAGTTACAAGGATCTAGGCATCCGGTTTCTATTGTCATGAATAAGATGATAGACATCTTTGAAAAAATAGGATTTGTCGTTGCAGAAGAGAGAGAGATAGAAGATGATTGGCATAATTTCACAGCCATGAATACGCCTGCTGATCACCCTGCAAGGGATATGCAAGATACTTTCTATCTCAAGAATTCTATTACCAATTTGCTACGTACACATACCTCATCTGTACAAGCTAGGGTCATGACTACGCAGAAACCACCTATCAGAATTATAGCACCCGGTAGAGTATATCGTAACGAAACCATTTCTGCTAGATCTCACTGTCAGTTTCATCAGATAGAAGGATTATATATAGATAAGGATGTTTCTTTTGCAGACATGAGGCAGACACTGCTCTATTTTGCTAGAGAAATGTATGGTGCCAAGACAGATATCAGATTGAGACCGAGTTACTTTCCATTCACTGAGCCCAGCGCTGAGATGGATGTATGGCTAGGTACAGATACCGCTTCTACTAAGCGATTAACCAAAGGTACGGGTTGGTTAGAAGTATTAGGTTGCGGCATGGTGGATCCTAATGTCCTTATCAATTGTGATATAGATCCTGAAGAATACAGTGGTTTTGCATTTGGAATAGGGATTGAGAGATCAGCTATGCAGAAATTTAATATCTCAGATATCCGTCAATTGTTTGAAAACGATGTCAGATTCCTCAGACAATTTAGCAACGTTATATAATCTTACAGACAAGTTATTTACTTATAAATTGTTGTTATGAAACCTTCTATACCAAAAGGAACCAGAGACTTCTTACCTGAACAGGTTAATAAGAGGAACTATATATTTTCTGTTATAAAGAAAACATTTCAACTACATGGGTATGTTCCTATTGAGACGCCGGTAATGGAGAAGCTTTCTACCCTTACGGGCAAATACGGTGAAGAAGGAGACAAGTTGTTATTCAAAATACTCAACAACGGAGACTTTCTTTCCAAAGCCAATAAAGAGGCGCTCGAAGCTGGAAACTCTAGCAAACTGGTTTCTTCTATTGCAGATAGAGGATTGAGATATGATCTTACAGTTCCTTTTGCTCGATTTGTAACCATGCATCAGAATGATATTTCATTCCCTTTTAAGAGGTATCAGATGCAACAAGTATGGAGAGCTGATCGTCCACAGAGAGGCCGATATAGAGAATTCTATCAGTGTGATGCAGATGTTGTAGGATCAGACAGTCTGATGTATGAAGCAGAATTGATGAAGGTTTTTGACCTAGTATTTTCTGAACTTAATATCGCAGTTACTATAAAGATCAACAACAGAAAAATATTATACGGTATCGCTGAAGCATTTGGGATAGAAGATAAGTTTATGTCTATGACAATTGCCATGGACAAGCTTGACAAAATTGGTGAAGAGAAAGTGATGCAAGAAATGGTAGATCGTGAGATTCCTCGAGAAGCTGCTGAGAAAGTCATTGCCACACTAGCCGTTGATAACCTTACAGACCTAGAGCAAGTATTTGCTAACTCCCCAACGGGCTTGAAAGGCATAGAAGAACTAAGAATCTTTCATTCTTACGCAGATTTATCGCCATTAGAAAACAAACTCAAGTTTGACATTTCATTAGCAAGAGGCCTTAACTACTACACAGGCTGTATTTTTGAAGTAGAGGCTGATGATGTTAAGATAGGTAGTATAGGCGGTGGTGGCAGATACGACGATCTTACAGGTGTATTTGGATTGAAGAATGTTTCTGGCGTAGGTATCTCATTTGGATTTGCAAGGATCTATGATGTCATGGAAGAATTGAATCTATTTCCACAAGACATTACTAAAACGATATCAGCATTGATCATTGCATTTGACGATGCGTCACACTTACATAGTTATAAGTTGCTCACTCAATTAAGATCACAAGGCATCAACACTGACCTCTACCCAAGCCCAAGTAAGCTCAAAAAGCAAATGAATTATGCCAATGCACTTAAAGTACCTTATACAATACTTGTAGGCTCTGACGAAATGGAGTCTGGCCTGTATACTATTAAGGATATGGTGAAAGGTGAACAGGAGAAGTTGAGTCTTGAGGGAATTGTAGAGAAGCTGCAATAATACATAGCGCAATCATTACCTTTCACAATGTTATTAAAACAAAAATGTTAAACTACCAAGAAGGCAAATACTAATGACATCCAATTTGCGTTAGATTACCCAAGATATAGCTACAATATAATGATGTATGAGCTATCCCGTTAAAACAACAAAAACTCCTAACTTTTTATAAGACTAGTTCTATTTTTAGAATGTCGCCTACTTGGCATAAATTTTGGACATAGAGCTGTAACAACATATGGTATAAAAATCTATGTAATTAGGCGCTTGCATCTTAAGAAAAAAGGAACATATATTTGCAAACCCAACCTACATATTTACTATATACTAATATGTAAGAGAATAATATTGTGCGATTTAGACGTAAATCAAATCGTTATTTTCCGAAAATTATTCCAATTAACAGTTTATTGCAAATTATCACCCTATGCACAAATTAATGACTGTTGTCAGTAAAATGACAGCCATTATAATTTTAGCCGTGTTGACGCTACCCCAGGCCAATGCACATACCAATCCTACAGCTTACAATGGCTATGTGGAACCAGTGCCGTATTTCTCAAAATCAGAAGTAGAATCTAGACTTGATAACATATCAAGCGTATTTGATATTAGATATACTACTGAGGTAGGGAAAAGAATCAAAGAATATACTGTCAGTTACAGAATCGCTGGAGAACGTCTACTAGGAAAAGTTGATCTTTTCTTTCCATTATTTGAGCAAAAGATAGCTGAAAAGAATCTTCCTCAAGAATTGAAATACATTGCTGTTGTAGAATCTAACCTAGATCCTACTGCACGTTCTAGTTCAGGAGCGGCTGGTTTATGGCAATTCATGAAGTCTACAGGAAGAATGCAAGGTCTTGAGATCAATGACAAAATAGACGAAAGAAAAGATCCTATTAAATCTACAGAAGCAGCTCTAGATTATTTGGAATACCTACATGGTAAGTTTGGTGATTGGACACTTGCTATGGCCGCATATAATTGTGGACCAGGTGGTGTGAGAAAAGCGATCAGAAAATCAGGTGGCAAAAAGACTTACTGGGAAATCAGAAAATATTTACCATCAGAAACTAGGAAATACATTCCTCGTGTTATAGCGGCTATGTACTTGATGCAATATTATCATGAGCACAATCTCGTTCCTGTAAATATAGAAGACGATATTAAGTATGTATATGAGATAAAGGATAAGAAACATCACAGTTTCAATCAATTAGCAGCACAGTTAGATTTACCTGTTGAAACATTGAGAACGCTTAATCCGCAGTTCAAGAAAAGTAGTTTTCCTAAGCATGATGGTGACTTGATACTTATAATTCCTAATTCTAAATACGAAAGGTATGTAGAGTTATTTCATCCACATCTATACAAAGATATTCTTGCAGATAAGAAAGCGCTGGAGTATGAAAAATTAAAGATGGAAATAGCCGCTAGAGTTGAAATCTATAGAATCAATATCACGGAGATAGAAAAAATAAAGCACAACAGCGTTCATAGTATAAGAATGAGAAACCAACCTATCATTCTAAACTTTGAATTTGCTTAAGCTAAACAAGAGATAAACTACAAAGCAGCAATCAGATTAATTCTGGTTGCTGTTTTTTTTTATGCCTAAATTGAAATACTGATCGCAATAAGTAGTCGCTACCTATGAGTATACTATATAATTCACTAGCAAATGTTTACGAGGCCATGTATCAAACCTTTATTGATTACAATGAAGAGCACAGTTATTACAGCCAAATTCTCAAAAATTATAATAAAAAAGAAGTTCTTGAAATAGGATCTGGGACAGGTAATTTAGCTACCCTATTTCTTGAGGAGGGTATAGCTTATGGGGGATTGGATGCCAGCGATGAGATGATTACTCTAGCCAGAAAGAAGTGTCCCAAAGCTATTTTCGTTAATGGCGACATGAGAAGCTTTCAACTAGAAGAACAGGTTGATTCTATAATCATAACGGCAAGAACAATTAGTTTCCTCAGAACCAATTAAGATATTATAGCTGCACTCCAATCGATCAATAACAATCTTCTTCCTGGAGGTATAGTTGTTTTTGATTTTATTGATGCCTCTATATTCATTCCTAGTATTAAAGGCGGAAAAAGAATTAACCATAAAGCATCTTACCTAGGCATCAACTACAAACGAGAAAGTATATGGACACCATACCTGGACAATGGAATGGAATTCAAATGGGAATCAACCTATAATAAAGTTGAAGCTAATGAAACAATTAAGATAGGTGAAGATAATTCTACAATTCGGACTTTTATGCTTGCTGAAATGCGCCTTTTTCTTGAGTTGCATGATTTCAAAGTATTAGAAACACATGATAGAGCTTCTTATGCCTTTCCAACTATTGTTATTGTGGCAGAGAAGGTTTAGGAAATGTTTTCAAAAGAAACGACGATATCCCCTTTACAAGTACCCTTGACTCATATCATTAAATTCTTCCTCAGTAAGTATCGTTACCGTCCCTATCTTCTCAGCTTTCTTCAATTTTGACCCAGCCTTTTCTCCTACAACTAGGTAATCAAGATTGGAACTAACAGCTGATATGTTCTTGGCGCCCAATGCTTCCGCTCTTGTTTGAGCTACCTTACGTGACATCGTCTGTAATGTTCCTGTGAATAGAATTGTCTTGCCCGATAGTGGTGCATCCAAAGAAATCACTTTGGGTTTGTCAGCATCAGTTTGAGTGAGGTTAACACCGTAGCTTTCCATTTTCTTTAGCACTTCAATATTTTCTTCTTTACTGAAATACTCGATTACCTTCTCTGCAACTACGGGTCCTATATCTTTGATCTGCGTAAATTGATCTTCTGTCCAATCTCTAAGATCTAGAACATGGTTAATTTCTTGTGCTATAAGTTTACTGGCTTTTCTACCTAAGTGGTGAATACTCAAACTGATCAATAATCTACGTATAGGGTTTGTTTTGGCTAAGTTGATAGCATTCTCAAGCTTAGTTGCAGAACGTTCTCCAAACCCTTCCAAAGAGGCTATTGTATCATAATCAAGATTATATATATCACTGATGTCATTTAGCCAGCCTTTCTCTTTAAATGTTTCTACATATGACTTACCAAATCCATCAATATTCATCGCGTCCTTGGACACATGATAGGTCATACGTTGTAACTGTTGCGCATCGCAGCCGACATTAATACATCTCCAAGCCGCAACATCTTCTGCCTTCTCTAGTATAGATTCACAGAAAGGACAATGTGTAGGAAATTGAATTATTTTCTCTTCACCAGTACGTAAACTTTCGAGCGACTTAACAATATATGGAATAACATCACCGGCTCGTTCGATAACGACAGTGTCACCTATTCTTAAGTCTTTCTGACTTATGAATTCTTCGTTGTGCATGGATATCGAAGACACCGTTACACCAGCTAGATGAACAGGTTCTACTTTGGCAACTGGTGTTATTGCTCCTGTTTTACCTATCTGATACTCTACATCTAACAGCGTTGTATGTGCTTGCTTGGCTTTGAACTTATAAGCAATGGCCCATCTCGGATGATGCTGCGTAGAGCCACACAGTTCTTGAATTTTGTAATCATTTACTTTGACCACAGCGCCATCTATTTCATAATTAAAAGCTTCTCGATTTGTTTCCCACAGTTCACAAGCTTCAATGGCCTCTTTTATACTTTTACAATTCTGTTCTTCTCTCTGCGTTACTTTAAAACCCAATTGCTGCAACATAGCTATACTTCCGCTATGACTTTCTAGCTGAGGTAGAACATCTTCTCCAGCTTTATTTTTGGCGTAAGCCAATTGAAATATAAAAACTTCTAATCCTCTTTTTCTAGATTCGTTGGCATCTTTCATTCTAAGACCACCAGTTGCTGCATTTCTCGGATTGGCAAATATTTGTTGACCTTCTGCTGCTCGTTTATTATTTATCTTATCAAATATATCTTTGGCGATCACAGCCTCCCCTCTTAGCTCTGCCGTATGTATTCCATATTTAGAAAATGTTGCCTTCAGCGGAATACTTCCTAATACCCGCGCATTGTTAGTCATCTCCTCTCCCATTGTTCCATTACCTCTGGTTGCCGCTCGCTGCAATAGATCATCTTCGTAAACCAAAGCAATACTGCCACCATCATATTTGGGTTCAACGTAGTACGCGATATCTCCCTCGGGTATCATAGCCAATTTTCTAATCTGTGCATCATATTCTTGTAAGTCTTCACCATTATAAGAATTGGCTAAACTCAGCATAGGATTGAGATGCGGAACGGCAGGCAACTCAGGAGTGAGATCACTAGAGACCCGTTGTGTAGGAGAATCCACTAAAACAAAAAGTGGATTAACGGCTTCGTAGTTTTTGAGCTTATTGAACAGTATATCAAAATCTTGATCTGATAAAACTGGCTCATTATCTACATAATATTTCCATTCATGGAATTTCAATAGCTGAACAAGTGTAGCGTAGTTGTTATCATCTAACACTGCCGTAATAAATGCCTTGGATTGTTCTATGAATTGTTTTTGTTGTTGGGCGGTGTACATAGGGATATTGTTAGGATTTGCAACTTGAAGAAACTTGTCTTTAATTTATTTGATTGCTAAGTGAAACTTTAAGTCCATCTTTTCATGCAGGATTCTCACAACATTAATGTTTTCATTATCAAAATTGTAAAATACTAGATGCTTATTAACTTTTATTTTAAAGTAATTCCCTTCAATAAATAGGTATGCTTTTCCTATTTCTGGATTTCTAGCGATTTCTTTTATCCTTGAATAAATTGAGTCTTGATATTTATTGGCTTGATTAAATGACCAAGTCGTAACTGTGTAATCAAAAATTTCTTCTAGATCTAAAATAGCTCTTGGAGAAAGAAGAATTTTAAGCATTGGCTTTATACTTAGTTTTCATTCTATTTTTAAAAGCTTTGTTATCAAAGGGTATTGGATTTCCACTTTCTTCCCCGATAACAATGGCTTCATTTATAGCCTTAATTTTGGATTCTTCAATTTCCAAAAGTCTTAATCCAGATCGGATCACTTCACTTGCTGAGGCAAATCTACCCGTATTAAGCTCATCTTGAATGAATTTCTCAAAGTGCTCACCCAGAATAACAGATGTATTTTTTCCCATTTCTGCTTTTAAGTAAAAATACCATAAAATGGTACTATTTGCAAATATAGTTACTGTGGACAGATTCACTTGCTTTTCAAGGCATCAACTTTTCCTTGGATAAAATCTTTGTGTCTTCTGATTTCACTATCTATTATTGATTTGATCTCAAGTTCGATTAAGTTTTCTCCGTAGTAATATTCAGCACTAAACTTGTTACTGGACATAACGTAATATTTTGTAACATCAAATTGGAATCGTATATATGAACGTTGATCATGCACTTCAAATCCTTCTTTATTAAATGTAGAGTAATAATATTCTAGTTCAACTATTGAGGTATTTTCTATTATTTTATATCTCACAAGCTCAAGTATATCAACTCCATTATCAGTTGATAAAAAAGATTGATCTCCTACCCTAATACTATACTTTTTTTCTATATAAAATCTATCCAATAATTCTGATTTCGACAGAAAGTACTTACTCAATGGAACAATTGATTTATCAAACACATCCAGTACACTTTCTTTACTTTTCGTGAGCTCAATCGTTTTACCTACAGACGATACTGACTGCTCAAGAAGTGCAATCTCCTTATCTAAGTCATCCTTTTCCTCAACAGACTCGCCATTAGCACCAGCTATCATGATATCCAATGAGGTCTTTAGGTTATCAGCTATGTATTCGAAAAAAGGCTTTATTATTCCTGCATCTGCTTGTTGAAGAGCCGCAAAGTAATTGTGTTTATCTTCTGTCTTTACGATTACGGGAGGGTAACCAAATCTGAGGAGAATAAAATTCATCAGTATCCTAGCCGTACGTCCATTCCCATCATCGAATGGATGTATTCTTATATATCTATAATGAAATTCAGATGCTAATAAAACGGGGTTGACCTTAGGTTCCGATGACTTTTCTTTATACCATTGTATCAAATCGTTCATCATGGCTGGTGTTTCTTCTGGCGTAGCGAAACGAAACATTTCACCTGTCTCTGTTTTAACATGATTAGGAGTAGTTTTATACTCTCCTACTTTAACCCATTTTTTAGTTGGTTGCCCATCAGATGTAATAGCGGGAACCTGATATGGCTCCTTTAATATTAACTTATGTAATTCTCTAACAAAGTTTTCTGTCAAAGGTCGATCTTGCTCAACTAAACTCAGTACCCAACTTATAGCTTCATTATGTCCCGTTACTTCAAAATGATCTTTTAAAGGTTTTCCTTGTGCGGTTATACCGAAAAGGATAAGAGCCTTAGTTTCACCATAAGTCAGTGAATTCCCTTCGAGATGATTAGAATGATAATTCCAATCTAGACGAAATTTCTGCATTATGCGCAATTCATCTTCTTTACTTAAAGGTCGTAAAGAATCTAATTCTTCCTTAAGCGTTTTACACTGTTCAAATATGGTTGCCATTAGAGTTTGCCTAATTATCTTATATCATATGATAATCCTAAGCTAAGGATTTCTGAACAAATATACTTTACACCTTAGCCAGCTCTGCCTTCAAGTAATCTATAACATCTATTTCAATGGCATCTGCACCTTTATGTACAGATAAGTACCACGAGATCCAATCGCCTAAGTGTACAAGATAAAATGACTTTTCTATGAGTGAATTACCTTTAGAAAAAATGTCAATAATAGTATCAGAATATCGGCCGATAATTTCTTGATTAATTTCTATTCTAACTTGATTTCTTTTTAAGTCGTCACTATTTCTGAGATAGATGACAGCCATATCTGGATGTTTCTCTGTCCAACCTACTAACTCATTATGATTCATTTCTGGTATGACATGATGCCAGCATAACATCTTCCCATTTTCATTTATTTGCTGACGCAGTCTTACCGCAATCGGTTCTATCCTATCTGTAGAATAGATAACTGGAATCTTGTTATGTATACGATCGGCAACTTGTTTTGCTGATGCTCTTATATCGTCGTTATCAAATTTAATGAGGTCTATTGCAGATTTGATATTAGCTTTAAAGCTATCATCAATAAATCCTAGGGCATGCATGATATACATCTGCTGTACAATACTGTATCCTAGACAAGCTCTAGGCGAAGGCCAATTGTCAGGAACCTGGATATAATCTAATCCTCTTTCTTTGGCTTCAGCTATGAGTTTACCACCAGAAGCTACAATTACAATTTTGGCGCCTGTGGCTAACATCTGATTATATGATTCAAGTGTCTCTTCTGTGTTGCCTGAATAAGAAGAACAAATAGCTAATGTATTCTCATCAACATAGGCTGGGATCGTATATCCTTTTCCTACCGTATATGGGATAGGGCAACTTTTCTTTATAAATGCTTTAACAAAATCAGCGCCTATACCTGATCCGCCTAATCCCGCTACATAAACTTTATGAATAGGTTGCGTATGCGGCTTAATTACCGCCTTTTCTCCTATTTCTATCGCTTCTGCCAACTGGTCAGCAAATCGTGCTATTAATTTGTCCATCATATCTGTTATCTTTCTTTTTTATTCTCTTACAAAAATAGGCTAAATAGGAATGTCACATTTGTCAAATCGTGAAATAGGTAATACTGGTGAAAACTTGGCGACAAATTATTTGATATCTCATGGCTATGAGATTCAGGAAAAGAACTGGCGATTCAGCAAAGCTGAGATAGATATCATAGCTAAAGAGGGTGAGATCCTAGTGTTTGTAGAGGTAAAGACCAGATCATATACGTATTATGGAAAGCCAGAAGATTCTGTCAATGCCAAAAAAGAAGCTCTAATAATGGATGCGGCACAACGATACATGGAAAAAACGGGTCATGATTGGGAAATAAGATTCGATATTATTTCGATAATTCTAGGTGGAGATAACAGAGCAGTGCAAATAAATCACTACAAAGACGCATTTTTCTATTGAATTACAGCAGACACCAATTGTTTCATCCTTAATCGTATTTATTTCAATAGAATTTGATAAAAACCCTTTATTCATTGGTTATTTTGATGTATTTTTGCAGCCAGTTTTAAAATAAGAACAAAATGAAAAAAGGAATTCATCCAGAAGCATATAGACATGTGATATTTCAAGATTTCTCTGTAGACAAATCTTGGATGGGACAATCTGCCGCAGATACTAAAGATACAATCGTTTGGGAAGACGGTAATGAGTATCCATTAATCAAATTGGAAATCTCTTCTGCCTCTCACCCGTTCTTTACTGGTAAGATGACATTTGTAGATACAGCAGGTAGAATTGACAAGTTCAACAAGAAATTTACAAAATTTGTCAAGGAGCAGCCTAAAAGTGCAATATCTGAAGCACAGGAAGCAGCAGAAGCAGAAGCTTTAGCCAAAGAGGCAGAAGAAGCTAAATAATACATTTGACAACATTTAGATAATATATAAAAGCCCCTGTTTTTGGGGCTTTTTTTTGTACATATATGATGAACAACAATATAATTCTATTTGATGATGACGTATGGGAAGATCTTCTTCCGATAACGTTCACACGACCTATTGCAGATATAAGAGTCGGAATATTAACAATCAAGGAAAAGTGGGAGCTACACTTAAAAGGTCGTGGCAGTTATATCACCCAAGATTATCTGTCAGATAAGTTTCCAATTCGTATTTCTAATGACAACTATGTTATCAACTCTAGACTGCTTCCTAACAAGAAAGTAGTAGAGCTCATATCATCACTGGAACTGAATGAAGCTTTCTTGATAGACGATATGCTTGTTGCCGCTAGGATGAACAAGACACAGTTTGATAGTCTTGTTTCCAATGATGATATCAAGGAACTTAATGGTATAAATTTAAGTAAGCACAATCAGCATTTAGAGTTTATATCTAGACCACATCATATATTCCAACGGAACGGTGAAGAAATAAAGAAAGACTATAAACTTCTTACCTCAGGTAAAACATCTCAACCTATCCCAGAAGGTACATTGACAGTCAATCCTCAAGAGATATTTATAGAAGCTGGCGCAAAAGTCACCTTTGCAACTTTAAATGCCTCCAAAGGACCTATATATATAGGAAGAGATGCAGAAATAATGGAGGGTTCAAATATTAGAGGTCCATTTGCATTATGTGAATCATCTTATGTGAAGATGGGCGCTAAGATATATGGAGATACAACGATAGGGCCTCATTGCAAGGTAGGCGGAGAAGTAGGAAATTCTGTCTTTATCGGTTATTCTAACAAAGGGCACGACGGATACCTTGGCAATGCCGTCATAGGCGAATGGTGTAATCTAGGCGCTGACACCAACTCTTCCAATCTCAAAAATAACTACGCCGATGTGAGAGTCTGGAATTATAGATCTAAGCGATTTGAAACAACGGAGTCTCAATTCTGCGGTCTTATTATGGGTGATCATTCTAAGTCTGGCATCAATACCATGTTCAACACAGGTACAGTTGTAGGTGTAGGTTCTAATGTATATGGCAGTGGGTTCCCGCGTACATTCATCCCATCATATGCATGGGGAGGAGCAAGTGGGTACATTACTCATAGAATAAACAAAATGCTAGAGGTAGCTGAACTTGTCATGACAAGGCGATCAGTAACATTAGACCCTAAGGATAGAATCATTCTAGAACACATCTTTCATACAACTGCCTTATCAAGAAACTGGGAAAAATAGCTTGACAACCTTGACGATATGAAACATTCCAAATGGAAAAAATGGTTAAGCTATTTTACTGAAATCACATTAGAAGAAACATCTTCTCCTTATAATGAAATTCTAGACGTTCTACTCGTGAAAGGTAGACATCAGCTTGCTACTGAGGATGCTATATACTCATGGGATGACAAATATGAGAACTTTGCTAAACTGTTCCATAAACTAGATCTTACATCATTACCTAATAATCGTGTTTTAGTTCTAGGGCTAGGTTTAGGGTCAGTGATATATATATTAGAAAAGAAACACCACCTCGCACTAGAGTATCTTGCCGTTGAAATCGATCCAGAAATATGTCGGCTTGCCGAAAAGTATACCCTATCTGACCTTAATTCATATACAGAAGTTGTAACCACTGACGCATTATCGTTTATTAACTGTCATGAAGAAACTTATGGCTTGGTAATTATGGATATCTTTCAAAGTGCCGATATACCTGAAGTGTTTAACTCACCAGAGTATCTCGATACAATCAAGTCATTATTGGATCCATCAGGATTGTTGTTGTATAACAGAATGGGAATTACTGATGAGAACATAGCGACTAATGGTATTTACGATAAGACATTTGGCAATGCATTTCCGAATATGGTACAAGTCCCTATAGAAAACAATGCCATGTATGTAAGTGACAAATCCTATGTCATCTAAGAAGTAGAACTGCATCGTCAATATTTTCTTACTCCAAACCAGCTAAACCATAGAACTTGAATTATTAATCTACTCAAATGTATTACCTTAGCTTGCACATCAGAGATGGTGATAAGTCAAACTATAAAATTTAAACTAAGACACGATGTTTACGATAAATATATACTTGAAATTTGCATTGATTGCTCTAGGCTTTATTCTAGGAGCTGTTCTTACAACAACATTAGGTTTCTGGTATGCTTTTCCGTTCTGGTTACTGGGATTTGTAATGCTTGCCAGTTATATCTTTTTAGGCACAGTGCAATCATCAGCGCAACTTATACAAGAGGAAGATTTTGATGGTGCAGAATTGAGATTAGGTTTGACTAAATTTCCTCAATTCCTATATGTTACTAATAGAGCATTCTACTATATAATGAAGGGTAGTATTTTTGCGCAACGTAAGGATAACAAAAGTGCTGAAGAAGCTTTCAACCATGCCTTAACATTGAAATTGCCATCAGATAATGAAAAGGCAATGGTACTCATGCAATTGACTAATATCAATGCCACTAAAGGCAAATGGACTGAAGCCAATAATTTCCTAAAGCAAGCTAAGGGCCTTACTGTAACGCAATCAGATATCAAAGGTCAATTGGCATATCTCGACAAAGCCATGGCACAAAATATGGCTCAAGCCAAAACCATGAAATCTATGGGTGGAATGAGAGGCGGTATGAGACAAGGTGGAGGTGGTAAAAGAAGAAGACCAAAAATGAGATAAGTATGTACTTCGTCAAAAGTCCCAAGATCATACAGAGACTTTTTCCAAAGATCACATGGACTTGCGAAAAAAATCACTCGTTACATTTAACTTTTGATGATGGACCAGATCCTGATTCTACTCGCGTTATCTTAGACTTTCTACAACAACATAATATAAAAGCAACATTTTTCTGCATAGGTCAGAATGCTGAGAGATATCCTGATCTTATAGACCTTATACGCAGATCAGGTCATACAATAGGAAATCATGGATATGCCCATCTAGATGGGTGGCATACGTCAACATTAGATTACCTCCGAGATATTGAAAAAGCAGCTTTACATACGTCACAGCAGATCTTTAGGCCACCATACGGAAGAATAACTTATGCTCAGTATCGTAAACTTATTAAGCTATACGACATAGTCATGTGGGATGTTATGCCAGGGGATTTTGACAAACGTATTAATGCAAATCGAATGTGGCACTCAAGTAACAAGCACATAGCAAGTAACTCTATCATTGTACTACATGATGACCCTACGTGTCTCGACAACACTTTGGGCTACCTTAATTACTTAGTTAAGACTGTTTAACCACAGTCTCTAGCTCATTTAAATCAGACTTTATATCCTCAGTAGTCTTCTCTATTAATACTAGGTCAGATAATTGTGTTCCAAAGTAAAAATACCATACTGGTACAGACATAATAATTGCCATAAATATAAGCCAAGAGAAAGAAACTTTTCCATTCTGGCCATTTACCAATTCGAATAAAAGAATAAGGAACATGGGAAAGACGATAACATAGATTAGTCTAACCATTTTTATCCTAGTAATCTTAACATGAGAAGCAGATTTTAGAAATTCATTTAAATCACAAACATGCTTATGCTTATAATTTCTATTTGCCTCTAGCTTAGAAGAATGTTGTTTGTTGATATCTAAAACATGCTTGATCCTGAATTTATATAAAACAAGTAGGATTATTGCAATTACAATAAATGAGATTATTGTAGAGGAGAAACCAAAAATTATATAATGTAGGACTGCAGTTATAAAAAACACAATTGACATTAATGATATAGCCAATGCATATGACATAGCATCATCATTATTTCTTAACCTTTGAGTGAGAACCAAACACTTGTTCTCTAGAAAATTGAGTCTTTCATCTGACATAGGAATCCATTTCAGCTAACTGGGTACAGGTTAAATATATGACTATTACAGACAAAAAAAAGAGAATGCTTAATGAAGCATTCTCTTTTTTATATTTCTAACCTTGTTAAACTGTCTATTCTTGTATCATAGATTGTATCAATAATGAAACCTCATTGTTGATAACCTCTATAAATCCCTTTTCTATATTGAAGGTAGTTCTAGCTCCTGTTTTATCAAGAATTCTAACTTCTCCATTTGCAAGAGCAGCTACAATAGGCGCATGCCCATCTAATATTTCAAACTGTCCACTTACGCCTGGAACTTTGACAGAAGATATTTCTCCGTTATATATTTCCTTTTCAGGAGTTAATGCAACTAATAACATATTACTTAGGCTTTAGCTTCTTCTAATATTTTCTTTCCTTTGGCGATAGCATCATCTATTGTACCGACCAAGTTGAAAGCTGCTTCAGGGTATTCATCTACTTCACCGTTAAGGATCATATTGAAACCTCTGATTGTTTCTTCTAATGGCACAAGAACACCAGGTAATCCTGTGAACTGTTCAGCAACGTGGAATGGTTGAGATAAGAATCTCTGTACCCTTCTCGCTCTGTGAACGATCTGCTTATCTTCTTCTGAAAGCTCTTCCATACCTAGGATAGCAATGATATCCTGTAGTTCCTTATATCTTTGTAGTATCAAGATAACAGCCTGTGCAGTATCATAATGCTCATCACCTACTATACTTCTCTCTAGAATTCTAGAAGTAGAATCCAATGGATCAACTGCCGGATAGATACCTAGTGATGCTAGCTTTCTATTAAGTACAGTCGTTGCATCCAAGTGAGCAAATGTTGTTGCTGGTGCTGGATCTGTTAAATCATCTGCAGGTACATAAAC
>JALZVB010000347.1 GCA_023300835.1 Saprospiraceae bacterium
CTCTTTCTCTCTTCTGAAAAAGCGCAAAATTATCCATAGGCTTATCAGCTGATACATATCTAAATTCAGTTGATACCGTGGCGTACGACCCGATAATAATAAATTTCCTAGATTTTGTTTTTCTTACATAACAATTGAAAGTTTCATCCTTCTCATGATAGACTTCAACATCATCAGAGGTAGGTGTACCTAGTACATGTCTGAATATTTTATAAGACCTCAGCGTCTCATCCTTACGTGTATAGAAGAATGTTTTGTTATCATTTGCCCATACAACAGAACCCGTTGTGTTTTCAATTTTATCAGAAAGGTAATCTCCTGTTTCTAGATTTTTGATTGTAATATTATATATCCTACGAGATAAAGTATCTACGCCATAAGCCAATAGATTGTTGTCAGGACTTATAGATAGACCTGATGTGGCATAAAAATCAAAACCTTTAGCCAATTCATTCACATCTATAAGAAGTTTCTCGTCACCTTGTAAACTCTCCTTTTTACGTGTATAAATAGGATATTCTTTACCTTCAGTGTATTTAGTAATATAATAATAATCATTCAGAAAATAAGGTACAGAGATATCAGTTTGCTTTATTCTACCTACTATTTCATTGAATAATTCATCTTTAAACGAATCCAAATGACTCAATTTATTGTCGGTGTACGCATTCTCTGCATTTAGGTAATCTAACACTTGTTGTGTAGGTTGATCTGGTGTTTCTGCGTTTTTCTGCTCATCAGAAAGCTTCATCCAATAATAATTATCATTTCTAACATCGCCGTGTTTCTCTAGATTATGAGGAACCTTAGCAGCTTTTGGTATATTAACTTTTGTCATTTGATTTTGATTTGTAGTGACAAGAATGTCTTCAGCAGAAGTTTTAACAACTTTTTCAACAGGTTTGCAACTATTAACAATCATAATAGTAGAGAGAATAATAATGTAAAACTTAGTCATATTGTTATTGAATTTGAAGAACATACTGGTTGTCAATGAATTACACAATATTACTATTTTATACATTTAAAACCACACCATGACTGTTACTTATTTGTAAATAAATATGTGTTTTCTAAAGCTCTGATATTCCCAATGCAGAGGCTTAATAATATATATTTGCCAGTAGTGAAATTAAGAAGCTTACAAATAAAGGGATTTAAGAGTTTCGCCAATGAAACGACTATAAATTTCAATGACGAAATAATAGGTGTTGTTGGGCCTAACGGGTCTGGTAAATCTAATATTGTTGACGCCATAAGATGGGTCTTAGGGGAACAAAAGAGCAAGGAGTTGCGTCTCGAAAAAATGGTCGACGTTATATTTAACGGAACCAAATCCAAACGGAAGGCAGGAATGGCTCAAGTCTCTATGACTTTTGAAAATTCAGCCAAACTGATTCCACTCCCATATGACAACATAAAAGTGTCTAGGATACTTTACGACAATAACGATAGTGAATATCGTATCAATGATGTCCCATGTCGCCTCAAGGATGTACGGAATCTATTTTTAGATACAGGTATTGGCTCTAATAGTTACGCTATTATTGAGTTAGGAATGGTAGATGATATTCTTACCAATAAGGATAATGCTCGTAGAAAAATGTTCGAGCAAGCCGCTGGTATTGCAAAATACAAAGTCAGAAAAAGAGAAACCTTACTTAAACTTAAGAGTACACAATCAGACCTGGACAGAGTTGCTGATATACTTTTCGAATTAGAGGGAAATCTAAAAACGCTAGAAAGGCAGGCAAAAAGAACTAAGAAATACTACGAGCTCAAAGATGAATACAAGGACTTAAGTATCAAAAAAGCAGTGGTCAATCAAAAAGATGCCATTGAAAAAGAACAGCATTTAAAAAAAGTACTTTTAGAGAAAACTGAGAAGCATGTAGTTATAACTAGTGATCTGCATAATTTAGAGACTGTCTTAGAATCTACTAAAAAAGCTAATCTCGAAAGTGAAGAAAAGTTATCTACCCATCAGAAAGAGTATAATGCTATTATCGAAAAGATAAGGAGTCATGAGAGTAAGAAAGATATACTTATTCAAAACCAATCTTTCCAACAACAAAATTCAGAAAGGGCCACTAAGAACAAGAATGATTTCTCTTCTACTTTGGCTGAAATAAATGAAGAATACAATCTTAAGAAAAGAGAATACGAATTATTACAAGCTGTACAAGGTGGACTAGAAGAAGATTTTCAAACATGGAAATCTAAGTATGATGAGATTGAAAACCAAAGACAGAATGTACAAGGAGAAAATTCCTCAGAACTAGAAGAACTAAGTGCGATAGAAGATCAAAGATTTCTTTTTGAAAAAGAGATTATCGAACTTGATAGTATTGGTTCTAACATCAATAGGAATAAGGAATCTGCACTAAATGAAATCAAGGCATATGACTTACAACATAGTAAGATATCTGAAACCCTAGACCTTGTTCTAAAAGATCTTAAAGAAAATAACACTAAGCTAACCGATCTCAAAAATCAACAAACCGAAAAGCTCAACGAAAAAAATAGACTATCACAGTCACTTAATTTAGCCAAAGAAGAATTAAACAAAATCAACAGACATCAAGATGCGATGTCTAATGAATATAAGCTTCTTAATGACATGGTTAACAATTTAGAAGGATTCCCAGAATCCTCTAAGTTTCTTGTAAAAAACTGGGCAGACCAAAAACCAATTCTCTCCGACATTATTGAATGTGAAGAAGAATATAGAAGTACAGTTGAATCTTATCTAGAACAATATCTTACTTATTTTGTCCTTGCAGATGTACAAGAGGCTAGAGCATCTATAGAGTTATTACATCAAGCTCAAAAAGGTAAATCTAAGTTTTTTATTCTTTCGAGTTTTGATAATAATCAAGCTAGAGAGCAGTTACTCTATGACCACTTAGGCAAACCAGCGCTTAGTGTAATCAAAACTGAAACCAAGTATTTCTCATTAATAAATCATCTATTAAAGAACGTTGTTATAGTAGAGGATTCTAAGATCCTTAATTCAGATTTTCCCAACGAAGATGTCATTTATATATCTAAATCAGGAACATCAAATAGAACAAGGCATACCATAACAGGTGGTTCAATAGGTTTGTTTGACGGCAAGAGGATAGGTAGAAAAACAGAACTTTCTAAGTTAAAAGAAAAAATAGAAAGAGGTATATTAGAATATGAAGACAAACAGAAGGAGATTGAAAAAATCACCCATCTACTTACTAAGGTTGAAGAAGATAATGTCAAACAAGAGCTACTCGATACAGATGAAATAAGAAACAAGCTTAACATTGAAGTCGCCCAGTTAAAAACCCAAGTAGGTTCTATCAACGTAAATAAAACGGCGTTACAGGATAGAATCAGTGAGTATCTCAATACGTTTGAAAAAAGCAAAGTAACAAGGCTAGAGATAAACGAAAAGTTGAATACTGTGTTAGCTCAGATTCAATTGAAGAAGGCTACTATAAATGACAAATCCGGCCGTATAGAAGAAATTGCTAAGAACTTAGGTGAAATAAGTAGTCGTTATAGTGAAGCTCAGATTAATTGGGCTAAGCATCAGAATGATATAAAAAACATAGAAAACGATCTTGCCTTTAGGTCTAAGCAAAAAGTAAGTCTACATTCCAAATTAGAACAATCAGATAAAGAAATATCAGATACACAACAGACTATTCTTAATAACAAAAAGACTTTAAAAGAAATTGAAGAATCCCTTGTTTCTGAATATTCTGTAAGGGATGTAAAACAGACAGAACTTACAGAAACTGAGCAGTTCTTTTCCTCAAAAAGAAGTGTAGTAACGGAAAAGGAATCTGAACTTAAGAAACTCAACAAGAAACAACAGGACAGTCAACTAGATATTAATAATGCTAAAGACAAACTGACAGGAATAGAATTTGAATTGAGGTCCGGAATGGAAAGGCTTAAAATTGAGTTCAACATAGATCTTAAAACGATATCACAAGAGGCTATTCTAGAAAGTATTGAGGATTTTGAAGAGCTTGTTAATAGGTATAATAAAGTTAAGAAAAGGCTTGATTCTTATGGAGAAATTAATCCTATGGCCATGGAGGCCTATGATGAAATAATGGAGAGATATAACTCTATGACATCACAGCGGGATGATATTATCACCGCAAGAGATTCCCTGTATGAAACAATTACAGAAATAGATGGGGATGCTAAAGATAAATTCCTAGTAGCCTTTAATAAAGCAAAGGAAAACTTTAAGGACGTTTTCAGAAGTCTTTTCTCAGAAGAAGATGATTGTGATCTAGTTCTATTCAATCCTGAAAACCCATTAGAATCTGAAATAGAAATTGTTGCAAAGCCTAAAGGAAAAAGGCCTAAGGTTTTGAATCAACTTTCAGGTGGAGAGAAGACACTGACTGCTACGGCATTGCTCTTCTCACTATATCTATTGAAGCCTGCACCGTTCTGTATATTTGATGAAGTAGATGCACCTCTAGATGATCTTAATATTCAGAAATTTTCTAAGTTGATTAGAAAATTTGCTGATGCATCGCAGTTTATTGTAATAACACATAATAAGTCGACAATGGCAGCTATGGACCTGTTATATGGTGTCTATATGCAAGAACAAGGCATCTCAGGAGTTACTAAAGTTGACTTTAGAGAATACGAGCATAACGAAGTATTCCAGACCGTAAACATGTAATTGCTTATGCTTTAGCAGTATAACATACTTCTCGTATTAAGCTACTGTTATGTTTGTGATAAACTGACTTAGTTGGAGGTTACCTAAGCATGAGCTTTACTATTCCTGTTACTACAATAAAAAAGTGTCTCAGAAAGTAAATTCTGAAACACTTTAGGTTTGGTGGTTTTAACAGTCGCATTTACGCGATATATTATAACTTTTGCAAATATGATGCCAAGTCACATTTAAAGTATTTTTATTCCAATATTTAATAATAATCTTTTTTCGTTATGAGCTATTGGCAACCTTTGTCCAGCAATAGAAATATTATCTCCTTTAAACGGTAGGTTGCCTTCGTACTCTATTCCAATACTCAACTTACCTAGTGTTGCTGAAAGGCCACTGCGATAACCGTACTCAGCATTCTTAAGCCTAGAGCCATATTCTCGTACATTAAAGACTTCATTAGGAGAACTCAAATTTATATGTGCTACAGGTCCTAGAACAGCTTTAAGGAACAAAATATCAAACCCTATCAATGCTAGAACATCAAGGTTGGTGAACGATTCCTCTTTTATTTCAGTAATAACTGAGGAGCTATTGTTTAAACTATACTTAACTTTTGTCGAATTCAACATAATCCGAGGTTCAAGACTGAACCGTCCTAACTTAATCTGAGAGAAAATACCACCTTGAAAACCAAGCTGAGCATCCCTATAGTCAATACCATTTGGGTCATCAGAAAAGATAGTTCTAGGCGATAGATCAAAGCTATGTACCCCAATTTTTAAACCTAATCCTATTTGAGCAGTTGTAGTTAATGCGGTGAATGCTAAGCATATTAATATGGCATATTTCTTCATACTAGATATATTTGATTGGAAACATAGATTTACTGTAATTACTTATATCTTGGCTATTTTGATGCCATATTTGTTTACAACGATAGAATGAAGATAAATCATATAGAATTTATAGGGAGTTTCGAGCATGAGCACCAATGCCCCAAAAGTAATAAACCAGAATATGCTTTTATTGGTAGGTCTAACGTTGGAAAATCCTCGCTTATAAATATGCTCTCTGAGAGAAAGGAAATCGCCAAAATATCCGGAACACCAGGAAAAACTCAAACGATTAACTATTACCTTATAGATGACACGTGGTACCTAGTAGATCTGCCGGGATACGGTTACGCAAAAATATCTAAGACACAGCGTAAGAGATGGAGAGCTATGATAGAAAGGTTTCTTATCCATCGCAGTAGTTTGCGATGTGTATTCTGCTTATTAGATAGTAGACATCCATTACAGCAACTTGATCGAGATTTTGTTAACTGGATGGGGGAGAGTGCAATACCATTTGTAGTAGCTTATACAAAAACAGATAAAGTAAAGCCTCAGAATCTTAACCAAAACTTAGATGATATAAGAACTGCGTTGTTAGAGGATTGGGAAACATTACCACAAGAATTTATTACTTCTGCTCTTAATAGTGATGGACAAGATGAAATACTGTCCTTTATAAATGATGTAAATAACAAATAAGACTGTGTCCAATAATAGCATACATATAATACCGGATCTTTCTGATTGGCCACTTACTAAATTTTCAGAAGATAGAGATGCATTCATACAGAGATTAATAGACTTTGTTTTGGATAAAATAATGGATTCGCCCCTAGAGTTGGTCGACATCCTGAACAAGACCGTATACATGGAACTTAAAAGGGTGAAAAACAGACCCTGGAAAATAGATCCTAGTGACGAAAAGTCCTTTTGGCGAGGAATAAGCAAAGAAATAGATAATACTAAGATTGCAGATAATGCAGAGTTGGAACAACTCAAGATATTAAGAAGAATCGTCCATAGGTACTCTGAGGAAATCATAGGTCACTTTATTCCTAAAACTCACTTATTTGCTCGGAAGTTTTTATCAATGTTCTTCAAGCGATTATACAATAATGGCTGGGCTAGAGGACACAAAGGCATCTGGGGTAGCAGGAAAAATCTTTTAGAAAAAATAAAAGTACAAGGATACACAGAAGAAACTAAAAAATTATTTTCTCAAGGAACAGTAGTCATAGTCCCTACACATTACAGCAATTTAGATTCAATTCAGATAGGTTTTGGAATAGATCAAAAAGTTGGTATTCCTGCATTTGCTTATGGTGCAGGATTGAACCTATTTGATTATGAAATCATAGCTTATTTCATGAATAGGCTAGGTGCATATAGGGTTGATAGAAGGAAAAAGAATCCTATATATCTAGAAACACTAAAAAACATGGCTTCACTTTCTCTTGTAGAAGGCGTAAATCATTTATTTTTTCCTGGTGGTACCAGGTCTAGGTCTGGCGCAATAGAAAATCAATTGAAACTAGGTCTTCTTAATTCTGTAATAGACTCTCAGAGGCATTGCATACTAAATAATATAGATCAAAAAATATTTGTTGTTCCTTTAACAATTGGGTATCATTTTGTTTTGGAAGCAGAATCTCTTATAGATCAACATCTAAAAGACACAGGAAGAGAAAAGTATACTCGTAACAAAAAGAAAAAGAGGACATTAAAAAGTTTATTTAAATTATTCAGATCTCTTAGAAAAAATGATTCAGAGATTCACATGTCTTTAGGTCATCCTATAGATGTCCTTGGTAATAAAGTTAGCGACACTGGCGAAAGTTTCGATGAGAGAGGAAATGCTGTTAAGATAAGTGATTACTTCTCTTCGGAAAATGTTCCTAATACAGATAAACAAAGAGAATCAGTTTACACAAAAGTATTAGCCAATAAAATTGTTGAAAGCTTCAAAATAGAAAACATAGTATTATCAAGTCATTTAGTAGCTTATGCATTTTACAATGGTTTACTAAAGTTGCACCCAGATAAAGATATTTATGAGCTACTTAAGTCACCAGCAAAATCATATAAGTTAAGCATGAAGGAAATGCTCGATTCTGTTGTTACCATACAAAATAAAATATTGGAGTTAAATAAAACAGGGCAAGCAAGGATTTCTCCAGTTATAGAACTCAGTGCTGATGATTGTCTTACCGATGGATTAAAAAACATTGGGATATATCACAGTAAAAAAGTTCTATATCTATCCAAAGGTCAACTAATGACTGAAGACCTACGGATTCTTTACTATTATAATAATAAAATGAGTCATTATAATATCTTTACCTAATCTTATACCGTCTAATTTAGGGATTGACAACTCGAATATTCTAAAACATCAATGTGCCAGTGAATTACTTAATTTATGATCTTGAAGCTACCTGTTGGTTAGGTAGACCACCTAAAGGTCATAATGAAATAATTGAAATAGGTGCAGTTATGATAAATGAATATGGGGAAGTAATTTCTACTTTTGAAAAATTCATCAGACCTACCGTAAACCCAAGATTATCCGGGTTCTGTAAAAGGTTAACCTCAATAACCCAAGAACAGGTTGATACTGCAGAGACTTATCCTAAAGTAATCCAAGCGTTTATGGAATGGGGTAATATATTTGAAGCAGATTTTTACGTCTGTTCATGGGGCAATAATGATAAAAAGTTATTCAAAGATGATTGCGATCTGCATAGTATTGACACAAAATGGTTAGACCAGTACGTTGACTTAAAAGGTCAATTCAATAACCTAAAAGGAATGGCTGTAAAAGGCACTCTAAAGAAAATTGTAATTAAAGAAGGTTTCGAGTTTACTGGAAAACAGCATCGTGCTATTAGTGATGCTATAAACCTATCAAAAATATTTCTCAAGTATTTTGACGAATGGACTTTTATGTAGCTTTGAGGTTGGCGCACTTTTATATTCTAGACTATCCTTTTATTGAATTCTTCGATTTCTAATACACTATACTACTAATATAAAATAGGACGAATGATTATCTCATGATAAGCGTTTAGACGCTGCTATCATAGACCTAACACAGAGATGGCAAAATCTATTAAAATATATGTGCCTTGTCTCTATCAACACATAGTTGAATTAAGTCTGGGTTACACACATCTAAGTCTATATCTGATAAAGCTAAACCATGGCATTCTGAGTTAAGCTTGTATAACCACAATGTTGTCTTAGCTATCAATTTCAATGAGTTCATGGTGTTTTTAATTAATTATTTAAATGATCAAAATAAGTAATTAAACAGGTAAGCAAACTATGGAGCCTAAAGTTTGTCACAACATTGATATAATTCTCCCACATACACATTGTAAAACATTCTATCACTATCAGGTTCGGAGGATCTACTGGACGGAGGAAATATTATATATACTAACTCCATAAAAAAAGGGCTGATTCAATTAAGAACCAGCCCCTATTATTTGAACATGTAATTTTTATTGTGCGGTAATGATTGCAGGCTTAAAGACTTGCGAACCATTCTCGGTAATAATACCTACATGATATAATCCAGATGTACTCTTATCAAAAGGGATTTTCATAATATCTTTTTGATTTGAAAGGTCATAGCTGAAAACTTTAGCACCTACTGAATTGAAGATAACTAAAGTTGCATCAGAATGAACCTCTGATAAATCATAATCTATATTAAGGTCACCAATATTTGATGAAGGGTTAGGAAATAAAGTAAACTCTATAACCTCAAGATCTTCAAATTCTGAAATAAATTCAGAGTCTGTAAGGTCTTGTTTCTTATCCGTTATAACACCAAACGTTATAACTTCATAATCATCAGGAGTAATTTTTTTACTAGTGGTAATCGAGCCACTAGTAAGAGAACTCGTCACTCCAGTAAAAGACTTGGAAGATGACTCAATACTCATAACATTTTCATCGACAGAAGAAGAGATAATTACCCATGAGTTTCCATTCCAACCTACAATTTGTAAGTTGTTGATATTATCGGTTAATGCGTTAATATCACTATTGAAATCCCAATATAAGGTTAGACTTGTTTGACTTGATCCTCTGACATCCCAATATTCTTTAGTTGTGACGTGAATGTCATTTTCTAAAGAAGAAGGATCTCTATTGACCTTGTTAACATTAGCTAGCTTCAATGGATTGACCATATTATAAGCTACCATAGTATTAGCTCCCTCCGTTGTTGAAATTGGCTTAAAGAAGCCCAAATCCCCAACAGGAAAAAGAAAAGGTTCATTAGATAAAGTTTTCACAAAGCCATCAATGTACTGATAATCAGAAGCACCATTCCAAGAAGCGTCTTCACCGAAAACAACAACTCCTGGATTCTGAGAACTTCTATTCGTCATAATAACACCAGGATTAACACCTGAATTATCATTATTAAATGTTAAGTCACTATGTATACTTACTGCACTATTCGATTGAATATAGGTATTGCCCCAAGAACTAACGTTAGTCTGAGCATTACTTTCACAAAAGCATAAAACGAATAACAATGCAACGAATACTGATATATTAATTTTTACCATTAATGTTCATTATTAAGTTTTAAAAATAGGGGAGGCTTCTATTCCACCTCCCCTTTATTACATAGTCTCTTAGAAAGAGAAGAAATAAGTCATGAAGAATTGAGAAGCTAAATTCCAATCTTCTATCATATCTGTTCTGTTCACATATACTGTAATTCCATCAGATGATACATCTCCAACTTGCGTAAGAGCAAAACCTCTGTTAGTTGCACCTTCTTCAAAGCTTTGCATAAATGCGCAAACAACAGGTAAGTTAAGATCATTAAATGAATACCTAATTCTCATACCGGCCATTCTACCAGTAGTAATATCAGCTGAATCAATAGCTTCAATAGTCCAAGATACTGTTCCAAAACAAGTTGTGTTAAATGTACTGTTGTCACCAACACTACTACCAACATGAATAGGAATTAATAAAGTATCTTTCTTAGCACCTAATCCACCTGCAGGTCCTATTTGACCTTGAATACCTTGTGTACCTTGTACACCTTGTGTTCCTTGTGGACCAGTAGAACCTTGTGGGCCTATCTCACCTTGTAAACCTGAAGGGCCTGCTTGACCTTGAGGACCTTGAGATCCATTAGAGCCAGCTGGTCCTACAGGACCTTGAGATCCTTGCAATCCTTGTGGACCTAAGTCTCCTTGAGCACCTTGAGATCCTTGTGGGCCTTGCTGACCTTGTAAACCTTGTGGGCCTTGTTGACCTATGTTCCCATCAGCACCTTGTGGTCCTGGTAGTCCTGTAGCACCTTGTTGACCATCATTTCCTTGAACACCTTGAAGTCCTTGATCACCTTGTGCGCCATCATTTCCTTGAATTCCTTGTGCACCTTGTGCACCAGTTAATCCAATCTGACCTTGAGGTCCAACTGGACCTTGCATTCCAGTAGCACCCTGACAATCTAATGCATTAAAGATACCATCTCCATTAAAATCTTCAGATGAATCATTAAATCCATTATCGTTGATATCCCAACATTTATTACCAGCCTGACCTTGAGCACCTGTCTGACCTTGTTGTCCTGAAGGACCTACTTGACCTTGAGTACCTTGAGTTCCTTGTAAACCTTGAGCACCTTGTGGTCCTACTTGTCCTTGAACACCTGGCTGACCTTGCATTCCTGCTTGACCATCCTGTCCTGATAGGCCTTGTTGGCCTTGAATTCCCTGTGCTCCTTGCGGTCCTACTGGTCCTAAATCACCAGTTGGTCCTTGTAAACCTTGTGGTCCTTGTTGACCATCATTCCCTTGTGGGCCTGAAGGTCCTTGTTGACCTGGAGCACCTTGTTGACCTGGAGCACCATTGGTTCCATTCGTTCCATTTGTTCCTGGAACACCTTGTATTCCCTGAAGCCCTGGAGCACCGTCTAATCCGTTTGTTCCGTCTAAACCATTTATACCTGGCTGCCCTGGAGCACCGTCTAAACCGTTTGTCCCGTCTAAACCATTTGCACCATTCATGCCTGGAGCACCATTTGTTCCATTTGTCCCTGAAACACCTTGTATCCCTTGAAGTCCTGGAGCACCGTCTAAGCCGTTTACACCATTCATGCCTGGAGTACCTGGAATTCCTTGAAGCCCTGGAGCACCGTCTAATCCGTTTATACCTGGAGCACCATTAGTTCCATTCGTCCCTGAAACACCTTGTATCCCCTGAAGTCCTGGAGCACCGTCTAAGCCATTTACTCCTGGTTGACCTGGAGCACCGTCTAATCCGTTTGTACCATTAGTTCCATTCGTTCCTGGAACACCTTGTATCCCCTGAAGTCCTGGAGCACCGTCTAAGCCGTTTGATCCATTCATTCCTGGAGCACCGTTTGTTCCATTCGTCCCAGCAATACCTTGTATCCCTTGAAGTCCTGGAG
>JALZVB010000348.1 GCA_023300835.1 Saprospiraceae bacterium
TACCTAACATGGGTCTCACAGAAGTAAAAATAAATATCTTCGATTTAGGTCTATAACTGGATACTCTAAATGCGGTATAGCCTGATACAGTTATACCTAGAAGTGCTTGTGCTTTTACAGCTTCTGCAATTTTGGCCGCATTGATACAGATAGTATCTGACTGAAAACTGTCAGAATTAACGTCCGGCTTAGGTCTTTTTCCTAGAAGCTCGTAGTTTTTCTCTGCCTCAGTAATAATTTTATTCATAGCCTTTACAACCAGGCTCGGGTGATTTCCTACAGATGTTTCTCCACTTAACATCACAGCATCAGCGCCATCTAGAACAGCATTAGCAACATCTGTAATCTCTGCTCTTGTGGGGCTAGGATCTGTTATCATGCTTTCCATCATCTGGGTAGCTACAATAACAGGCTTAGCTTTTTGGATACATCTTTTTATAATGTCTTTTTGTATACCTGGTAATCTTTCCATAGGTACTTCGACACCTAGATCACCTCTTGCTACCATTATAGCATCCGTAACTTTTATGATTTGCTTGATATTGGCAACGGCTTCAGGCTTTTCTATTTTGGCAATAACTTGTGCATAATGATTCTTATCAGCGATAAGTTGCTTTAGTTCAACGATATCTTCAGCTTTTCTTACAAAACTTAATGCTACCCAATTAACAGGCTGTGTAAGAATAAAGTCTAGATCTTTTAGATCCTTAGGTGTCAATGAAGGTTGAGATAAGGCTGTCTCAGGCAGATTAACACCTTTATTACTTGATAGACTATTACCGTGAAGTACTTTTAATTTTACCTCATCAGTTTTGTTTGTTGAAATGACCTCAAGGACAAGTTTCCCATCATTGACGAGGACTTTTTCTCCTACACTTACATCAGTAGGAAATGAGTCATAACTCATATAAACCCTTTCCATGTTACCTACACATGGTGTATTTACGAAAGTTAGTATGTCTCCTTGGGTAAGTGCTATTGTTCCGTTTTCTATTTCACCTACTCTTATCTTAGGACCTTGAAGGTCAGCTAGTATACCTATAGAAAGGTCGTACTTTTCTATAAGGCCTGTTAATTTTTCTATTGTAGAAAGGTGATCCTTATGAGAACCATGAGAAAAATTCAGCCTGAATATATCTACGCCTTCCTTTATAAGTGAAAGTAACCCCTCTTCGCTGCTACATGCAGGTCCTACGGTGGCTACTATTTTAGTTTTTTGCTTGTCTACTATGTTGATATTACTCACAATTATTGGTACTTAGTGTAAAAAATACAATTTCTATTATACGGACGAAGATACTCAGAAATACTCACTATAATTCTAACAGTAGGAACTTTATTAAGTTTTGCTACCTTTAAGGCAATGTTAGCCTGTAGGTCACTAGAATTAATTGATTAAATAAAGGGACTGGAAGGTAGATTATAATATTTGCAGCTTAAACGTTTTGATTCTGCTATACAATTCGTTTAATTTGCGCCACTTAACTATAAAATTTTTTATTTATGTCAGAGATTGCAGACAAAGTAAAGCAAATCATCGTAGAGAAACTCGGTGTTGATGAGTCAGAAATTTCGCCAGAAGCGAGTTTTACCAATGATTTGGGAGCGGATTCATTAGATACTGTAGAGTTAATTATGGAATTCGAGAAAGAATTCGATTTAGCTATTCCTGATGAAGAAGCAGAGAAAATAGGAACTGTAGGAGATGCTATTACTTATCTTACAAGTGCTAAGAAGTAATTAAAGCGTTTTCTTGTTTTAAATTAAAACAGTCCACATGTACTCGATGCTTGTGGACTTTTTTTATCTTCACTTACCATCTTGATTCTTAAAAATCAGTTTTTCTATGAAACGTGTAGTTGTAACAGGCGTAGGAGCAATAACCCCGATAGGTAACACTTATCCAGAGTATGCAGATAACCTTATTGCCGGTAAAAGCGGAGCGGGCCCTATAACGAGGTTTGACCCAGAGAAATTCAAAACGCGGTTTGCTTGCGAAGTAAAAGGTTATAACCACTTAGATCACTTCGATAGAAAAGAATTTAAGCGACTGGATAGGTTCTCACAGTTTGCTCTAGTAGCAGCAGAAGAGGCTATGCAAGACAGTGGCCTTGATTTGGAAAAAATAAAACTCAATAGAGCGGGTGTGATATGGGGTAGTGGAATTGGAGGTTTTGAAACTATAGAAAGAGAAATAGAAGCATCCGTAGGGAGTTCTAGGCCCAGATATAGTCCTTTTCTTATTCCTATGCTCATTGCAGACATTGCACCTGGTCATATATCTATGAAATATGGTTTCCGTGGGGCTAATTATACTACTGTATCTGCCTGTGCATCAGCCAGTAACGCTATTTCTGCAGCCTTTGATTATATCAGATTAGGTAGAGGAGATATTGCTGTTACAGGAGGTTCAGAAGCATCAGTTACCAAAGCAGGAATAGGTGGTTTTTCCTCTATGAAAGCCTTGTCTCAGCGTAATGAGGCACCAGAAAAAGCCAGTCGACCTTTTGACAAAAATAGAGATGGTTTTGTATTGGGAGAAGGAGGTGCAGCGCTTATATTGGAAGAATTAGATCATGCGCTTGCAAGGGGTGCTAAAATATATGCCGAAGTTGTCGGTTCGGGTTCTACGGCAGATGCTTACCATATGACGGCGCCACATCCAGATGGCTTAGGTGCCAAGGAAGTTATGCATATGGCACTTGAAGATGCAGGTATAGAACCTACAGCTATTGATTATATTAATGTGCATGGTACATCTACGCCACTAGGAGATGTTGCTGAGACAAAGGCTATTAAATACGTTTTTGGAGAGCATGTATATAAACTCAATATCAGTTCAACCAAATCTATGACAGGTCACTTGCTAGGCGCAGCAGGGGCTGTGGAAGCACTGGCTTGTATCATTGCGATAAATAGAGGCATCGTTCCGCCGACAATTAATCACGAGACCAATGACCCTGATCTTGATGAAAAAATTAACTTTACACTTAATAAAGCTCAAACTAGAGAGGTTAACTATGCACTGAGCAACACTTTTGGTTTTGGTGGACATAACTGTACCGTCATTTTCAAAAAGTTCGGAGACAAGTAAGCTTATTGTTTGACTAATTAAATGTGAAGCACTCAAATTAAAATTTGTTCAGATCATTCTACAATTATTATTTATCCAGTGAAAAAGATCTGGCTAAAAAACTCAAATCCGTTCTAGGGTTTGTACCTAATAATTTAGGTCTATTCAAATTGGCATTTTTTCATAAGTCGATGAATAATGCAGAATCTACTGACGTCAAATCTTATAATAACGAACGACTAGAATATCTAGGTGATTCCGTGCTGTCTACTGTAGTAGCAGAGTACCTTTATAATAAGTACCCTGGAAGAGATGAGGGTTTTCTTACCAAGATGCGTTCTAAAATTGTCAAAAGAAAAACATTAAATAAGATTGCCGAAAGCATGGGTATAGATACCATCCTTTCTAATTACTCTCAAGGAAAAATCAGCTATTCCATGCTGGGTAACGCTTTTGAAGCACTTGTAGGCGCCTTGTATTTAGAGTACGGTTATAACCAAAGTCGTGATTACATTATCTCTAAGATACTCATGCGGTATCTCGATATGAAAGATCTAGAAGACAATGATGATAATTACAAATCTCAACTTCTAGAATGGAGTCAAAAAGAAAGCCGAAATATCAGTTATAAATTGATAAGCAAATACAAGCAAGATAAAAGGGATAGGTTCAAAGTAGGCGTCTATATGGATGGCGAACAAATTTCAACAGCTGAAGATTACAACAAAAAATCAGCAGAACAATTGGCTTCGTTCTCAGCTCTAAAGAAAATGAATATTAAGAAAGTGAAGGTTTAGATACAAGGTTGTAACACTTGTAAAAGCCACTAAGGAAACTCAGTTTTCCTTTCTTAATAAGAAAATTTCATTTCCGACATTAGCTAAATCTCATTGCTGTCAAGATTTATGTCTTTAGTTTAAACCTCCCTATGTTTGCTCTAAATAAAGAATGGTTAAATAATAAAGTACTATATTTTGACAAATGTACCAGTCACAAATTGGGATGTTGTTTTTTTACCATTACTAAGGGAGAATATTGAAACAAATTATGTATTCGTCCTGTTAGGTGAAACTAGTATCAATACAAGAATTAAAATAACGCCATATAAATGTCAGAGAACCATCCACGTTTAAGACAACGTATAATTACATCCGTGTTAGGAGTGCTCATATTAATAGGTGCCTATTTTTTTTCTGAGAGCTTAAAAGGAAGTAAGAAACAACCTAAACAGACTAATAAGGTCAAAATCACAAATGTAATATATGCACCTGTTGAATTGAAAAATTCTTCAGTAGCTATTCAATCCAATGGTACGCTTTCTGCCAAAAACAAGATTGATATTATCAGTAGAACGCAAGGTGTATTTGAAGGAGGAGATAGATCATTTAGAGCTGGGGTATATTTTAACGAAGGCGACATTTTAGTTTCAATTGATAATGCGGAATATCTGGCTAATCTCCGTGCATCTAGAGCCGAATTATTACAGAGTATTACGGCTATACTAGGAAACCTGAAATTTGATTATGTGGAATCTTTCGATAAGTGGAATACTTATGTGCAGAATTTCGATGTCAATCATTCATTAAAAGATCTACCAGTAACCAACTCCGATAGAGAAAATGCCTTTATCAATAGTAAGAGTATTATCACACAGTATTATAATATCAAAGCTGAAGAAGTACAAGCTTCATACTATGATATAAGGGCACCTTATGGCGGTATATTGAGAGAGAATATAGTAGACAAAGGTTCTATGATATCTGCTGGTCAGAAGTTGGGGACATTTATTGACCCCTCAGTATATGAGCTTGAAGTTAAGATTAATCCTTCTGAGTTGAAATTGATATCCGTAGGAAAAAAAGTAGCGCTTACTAATGGGGAAAAGACACAATCTTGGAATGGAAAAATATCTAGAATTAATAAAGTCATAGATCCACAATCACAATCTGCTATCGCAATAGTAGAAGTGAGAGGTAAAGACTTAAGAGAAGGTATGTTTCTACAAGCAGAAATCTCAACTGTTGATCTAAAAGATGTTGCGGAGATAGGACGTAACTTGTTGGTAGATGAGAAGTATGTATATCTCGTAGCAGACAGTATGTTGCAGAAACAAGAAATTGATGTCTTACATGTAGCAGATAAAACCGTATTTATATCTGGCATACCTACAGACGCATGGATAGTACAGAAACCAGTATCAGGTGCATACGCAGGTATGAAAGTCAATCCTATAAACTTGAGCGAATAAATATTTATGAAAAATTTTATCGCTTTTTTTATAAAATACCCTGTTGCAACCAATGTGCTAATCATGGCATTTTTTGTATTCGGATATTTGGGCTTTGGTAATATGAAGTCTTCATTCTTTCCGCTGGTCCCATCTCAAATCATTAATATTCAGATAAGTTATTTTGGTGCAGCACCTAATGAAATAGAAGAAGGTGTCGTCCTTAAGATAGAGGATAACCTCAAAGGATTGGTGGGTATAGATAGAGTAACTTCTGTGTCATCAGAAAATGCGGCTACAATTACTGTTGAGATTCTCAAAGGCTTCGATATAAATGCTGTTCTTGCAGATGTAAAAAATGCCGTCGATCGTGTACCTAATTTTCCCAGTGGTATGGAACCGCCCGTCGTATCCAAAGTAGAAAACATACAACAAGCCATAAGCTTTACCGTAAGTGGTAAGGATATGGATCTGAGAACGCTTAAGAAAATAGCACGAGGAATAGAAGATGATATCAGATCCATACCAGGTATATCCCAACTAGAACTCAGTGGTTTTCCTAACGAAGAAATCGAAATAGCTGTCAAAGACCAGCAACTCAAAGCCTACAATTTGACATTTAATCAAGTAGCAGCAGCTGTCTCAGAGACTAACTTATTATCTACAGGTGGTTCAATTAAAACCGATCAAGAAGAGTTTCTTATCAGAGCCAATAATAAATATTACGATGCGATCAACTTTGAGAACATCATACTCAGAGCAGATAACTCAGGAAACATTATCTATCTCAAAGATATCGCTACTATAAGTGATCGGTGGGAAGAAAGTCCTAATCGTATTTATTACAATGGTAATCCAGCCATTTCAATAACTGTGTCAGCAACTAATAGCGAAGATCTCATAGCCAATGCTAATAGTGTTCTCGCTTATATGGAAAAATATAATGCATCTAGTGCCAATGCACAACTCAATGTATCAAGAGATTCTTCTGTAACACTGAAACAAAGAACTATACTTCTAAGGGAAAATGGAATGATAGGTATCCTTCTAGTGTTACTATTACTCTCAATATTTCTTAAACCTACACTGGCCTTATGGGTAGCCTTTGGTTTGCCTATTTCATTTTTAGGAATGTTTATTTTTGCATCTTATTTTGGTGTTACAATTAATGTATTGTCTTTATTTGCAATGATTATTGTTATTGGTATTCTAGTGGATGATGGTATTGTGATTGCGGAGAATATTTATAACGAGTATGAAAAAGGTAAGTCTCCCATACAAGCGGCTATTGATGGCACGATGGATGTGCTTCCTGCAATAATATCGGCTATTCTTACAACTATTATTGCCTTTTCTACTTTCTTCTTTCTAGATAGTCGAGTAGGGGATTTCTTTGGGGAGGTCGCCTCTGTTGTTGTATTGACACTTCTCGTTTCTCTTGTGGAGGCGCTTATAATATTGCCGGCTCACTTGGCACATTCTAATGCATTGAAGAAAGGTGGGGATAGTTTTGTCATCAATAGATATGGAGATCGATTTCTCAAGTGGATAAGAGATAAGATGTATGCCCCCTCTCTCAGATTTATCATAAATAATAGAATTCTTGGATTTTCGATTCCGATTGCCTTGTTCATTATTACGATAGGAGCGATGAAAGGTGGTGTCATACGATTTACGTTTTTCCCATCTATAGCCAGCGATGTTATACAAGTGAATCTGAAGATGCCACAAGGCACCAATGAAAAGATAACCAATGACATTATTCAGTCAATAGAAGACGATATCTGGAAATCTAATGATAAACTTAAAGAACAACAAACTGGGAATTTAGATGTTGTCAAAAATACTTTAAGAAGAATAGGGCCGGGGTCTAGTAATGCCAGTATTACTATAAATCTATTGCCTGGAGAAGAACGAGACCTACCTGCCAATGACATTTCCAATAATATCAGAGAACGTGTAGGTTCTGTGCCTGGCGTGGAGCAATTGACCTTTGGAGCCAATACAAACTTTGGGGGAAGACCTGTTGCTATATCATTGACGGGTAGTAATATAGAAGAGCTTAAAGCGGCCAAAGAAGAACTAAAAGAAAAGCTAGGTACGCTAACCCAACTCAAAGATATCAGTGATAATGATCCACTAGGAATCAAAGAAGTAAAGCTTAAGCTGAAGCCAAATGCCTATATGCTGGGATTTACATTAGAGGGGTTAATATCACAGGTAAGATCTGGTTTTTTTGGTCGTCAAGCACAACGATTTCAGAGAGGTCGTGACGAGATACGCGTCTATGTAAGATATGAAACGGAAGGCCGTAATAGTATAAGTGACCTTGATAACATGGAAGTCTTAGCGCCTAACGGTGTAAGAGTACCATTGAGCGAAATTGCTACCTATGAGATTGCAAGAGGAGAAGTTGCGATCAATCATCTCAATGGTCGGAGAGAAATTGAAGTTTCTGCTGATCTTGTCAATAATAAAGACAGTGCGCCAGATATATTAGATAACTTGAGAGCAGATTTTATGCCTACTTTATTGACTAAATATCCATCGGTATCTCCCTTATACGAAGGTCAAAATAGAGAAGCAGGTAAGTTTCAAGCTTCTGCCAAAAAAGTAGCCCCTGTTATTCTTATGTTGATATACGGGGTCATCGCTTTTACATTTAGATCTTATATTCAGCCATTGCTTATAATATTGATGGTCCCATTTAGTTTGATAGGTGTAGGGTGGGGACATGAGATTCATAATTTCCCTATCAACATTCTATCGTTTCTAGGAATCATTGCGCTTATAGGAATTATGGTCAATGATGGGCTGGTCTTGATAGTCAAGTACAACTCATTTATAAAGAGAGGATACTCATTTGAAAAGGCTATTTATACAGCTGGACTGTCTAGATTTAGAGCCATATTTTTAACTTCTATAACCACAATTGCTGGACTTGCGCCATTGATATTTGAGACGAGTTTCCAGGCACAATTTTTAATTCCTATGGCTATTTCGATTGCGTATGGGATAGGTATTGCGACTTTCTTGACATTGTATATGTTACCACTGATGTTATATCTGAGCAATGATATTAAATATCTGTGGTCATGGTTCTATAATGGTACAAGACCACAACGTCATGAGTTAGAAGGCGCTTATAAAGAGAAAGAAAATCTGAAAGAATATGATTATGAATAGCGTAGGCACATTTATTCTTTGTCTTTTTAGCTTGTTACAATTGAGTATTTCTATATCGGCACAAACAGTGCTTACCCTAGATGAAGTACTTCTTGATGTCAAAGAGAAAAACTACGATCTGAAAGCCGCCCGTCAGAACATCGAAGCAGCCCGAGTCATGACATCTAAATACAATAGGGGATATATGCCAACCCTTAATCTCAATGGAGGAGTAGGATATAGTTTGAGTGGTGTTAAGAATGTTTTCAATTTCAATTTTCCTGATATCAGTATTCAGAATATTCAGGCTGTTAATGGAAATATAGGCGTAGGTTCTTCGTACCTTTTATACGATGGAGGACAACGGGATCTCAGAAACGATAAGAATGAGGCTAACTTGGATCTAGCTAATCTTCAACTTAATAATATACAACAGCAACTAATCTTCAATGCAGCTCAGATTTACTACGGTATTGCTCAAGCAGTATATAATGTAGACTTACTTACGGAGTCTCTAGAAATATCAAAAGAACGATACAGAAGGGCAAATACTTTCTATGAATATGGTAATCAAAACAAAGTTGATGTTCTCAATGCAGAAGTAGATGTTGCTAGAGATAGTGTGAATTTAATCTCAGTTAATAATGATATAGACAATCTAAAGTGGCAACTGAATCAATTAACATTGAAGACAGACACAGATTATGAAATCGATACCTCTTTTAATCTGATGTATCAATTGGCTAAAGTGTCAGACTTACAGTCGATTATGATCGAAGCTAACACTGAGTTAATTTCTCTAAGAAAAACGGCTGCCTTGGTAGAATTTGACAAAGCCATTGCTAGTAAAATAAATGCTCCTCAAGTTGTCGCTAACGGCGCCTACAATATTAATTATCAAAAGAATTCCACCAAGTCTCAGATTGACCTCAATAGAACCAATGGCTTGAATCTGGGAATCAGTGCCAACTGGAATATATTTGACGGAGGGCAAGGTAAACTGCAAGAACAATTAGTAGCTATAGACCAGGAGAATGCGCTTATAGATTTAAAAAATAGAGAGAATCAACTTGTTTCGCAATTGAATCGCCTGTGGAATTCTTATCAGAACAATCTCCTGACTTTAAGAATAGAAAAGCAAAACATAGAGACTAATCGCGTTAACTTTAATCTCGTTAAGTCTTTATATGAAAATGGACAACAAGGTTCTGTAGAGTTTCGTCAAGCGCAACTTAATCTCATCAATGCGCAGTCTCAGTATTATATCGCAAGGACTTCAGCTAAGTTGTTGGAGATAGAGATGGACTTTTTGTTAGGGAGGTAAAATTTCAATTATTCCTAAATGGAACGATTGGGATGTTATAGAGCTTGCCAACAATAGCATACATTTTGCTGGGACTTTATAAACGACGTTGACTTTCTCCTATTATATTGCCACGCTATAACTTTCATTAATTGAGAGTCATGTACAGTTAAGAAGTTAGTTTTTAATAAAAACAACTGATGTAGTTTTCACGGTACTATTAATTATAAACCTTAACTGAGCGATATAAAAACCATCAGGTAAATGAGAAACATTTCTTGTGATTAGATTATCTCCTTTCTGTATACTATGTTCAGTTAATGGTCCTAGCTTTCTCAGCGAGCTATCGTATATCTGAATATTGACAGTTGTAGCATCTTCTAGATTTATTTCAAAATTAATACCATCTTCTCCTACAGGGTTAGGGAATACTTTTACAGGAATTGATTGCGTATCTGTGATATCATCCGTGCTTACACCTGTCCAAAAGTTAGCCCAAGGTCGAGCTTGTTTGATAGCAAGTGTATTTTCTTTTGTAACTTTAAATTCTATTTCCATGGCAAATCCTGGTCTGCCTTCTGCTTGATATAGTTTCTCAAACTCATGATTAATCACGGTCAAGTAATCTCGCAACTGATCTATATGTATCTTATCAAGTAATACCTCACCTCTAGGTATAAGATTAGATGGTCTTAGTATCGTAACTGGTTCTTGTAAGATGGTATCTATGCTGATGAGTATTTCTTCGGGGATAGAGAATGCGTCAGGATTGGTAACCAAGTCTTCACCTAGTTGTGTATTGGTATAATAAGTATGATCTGTATTGTAGATAGGATCAGTACTTACGGCAACACCATTGGCTCGTTCGTCACTGTAGTTAGCATGACACAGTACTCCCATAGCTGTTGTTGAATGATCTATTCTATAGAAGTTTCTTTCGTCATAAGCTCTGAAATTCCATAAGCTGGCATAGACTTGTTTTATAGATTTAGAGATATGTCCTTCGTCAGGATGCTGTGTCTTAGAAGTATAGAGGCCAGCTCCTGAAAATCCAGGGAGGTCTTCGTTGTTACTACTTGATCTGCATCTTACTGAAGTGCCTGTAGGAAAAGCATCATGCATGTCTTGTAGTTGTGCTAGCATCCAATCTGGCATATCGGCATCTTTTATCTCAGATCTTAGATCCTTTAGCATTTCCATTTGTACATTGAAATCATTGATAAATAAATCATCATTGATCATAGTTTCTATATATTGATAGAAGTCATTGTATTTCATAAACTCATCATAGAAATAAAACGGTACCCCAAATCCATCTGGAATAGTTCCTGTCTCAAAATCAAAATCATGCATCGTAGCGACATTAGCACACTTGGCACCAAAGCTGTCTGACATATCAAAGCTGATGTCTTTA
>JALZVB010000349.1 GCA_023300835.1 Saprospiraceae bacterium
TGTGTTACCACATGTTACTGTAGGGAAGGCCATCAATAAGAGCTTCAGTGTAATGTCTAGAGATACTTATGACTTGATCATTGTCACCAGTGCCGTAGTTGTGATTTCTCTTGTTTTTTTTACAAATAAAAAGAAAATAACTTCGCATCCCCACCTAGGTATATGTACAGGTACGATAGCGCTGACATTGACGGGAATAATTCTGAGTTTTGCTATGCTATTTGTTATCAATATAGAAGCTGTTCATTTTGTACAATATTGTTTAATGGGGTTATTGATATTCCCACTGACACAATCTTATCAATCAACTATGATAATAGGTACTATCATGGGAGCTATGGACGAGTTGTATCAATATCTTGTGCTAGATTCAGCCGCATTATACTATGACTTCAATGATATTGTACTCGATCAGATAGGTATCGGAATAGCCTTGACATTTCTTTTCCTCTATAAAGTAGACCCTAAACCTATCTCTATAAAGTGGTGGCAGAGAATTGACATCATTTTAGTTTTATTAATCGTTCTAAGTCTGCTATTCTTCTGGATATCAGGCCATTTTTCTATTAATCCTGATCATGAAAACCCAGCTGTGTTTACTTTATTCAAAAGGGCACCTCAAAGTTTCTGGTCTGTACTAGGTGGACCAGGCAGTCGATTCCATATCTTAAGACCTATCCCTGGACTTATTGTTATTACGGCATTGGTTTTCTTGTATGGTAAATTAGATCAATACAGATTTCCAAAGAAAAGTTAATTGTAAGCGTAGTATATATATTAGTTTTATTTTTAATGTGTTTTTCACATAAAATCTAAAATAAATATGGCTATAATTAAAGTAATTGAAATTCTAAGTAACTCTAGCAAGAGCTGGGAAGATGCTACTGCAACAGCAATTAAAAAAGCATCTAAGTCTATTAACAATATCAAGTCTGCGTATGTACAGAGTCAGTCTGTTACTGTTGATGGCGGAAAAGTTAAAGAATATAGAGTAAACTTGAAAGTATCTTTTGAGGTAAAGTAATCACAATTCTATATTGTGCTTTTAATAAAAATCGAAACTAGCTTGTCGTTAGTTTCGATTTTTTATTTAGAAAAGAAGTGATTGCCCGCTCACTCCAATAATATTTGTGTTTTCTATCCACAAAACCCACATGTCCACCATGCTTTGGCATAATGAATTCTAGGCAGTCATTAGCACGAACGATATCATAAGGATAGCATTCCTGAGGTAAGAATGGATCATCTAACGCATTGATAATTAATCCTGGGATATTAATATATGGCAGGAATTGCTCTGAGCTACTCTGAGCATAATAGTCGTCAGCACCGGTGAACCCATGAAGAGGACCAGTATAGTATTCGTCAAAATCATAGAGCTTTTTTACCTTCTTTAATAAACTTAGATCTATAGCATCAGGAAATTGTTTATGCTTAGCTAATAATTTCTTAGTGAGTGATTTTAAGAATTTCTGCTCGTAGATAAAGTTAGATTTCTTGCCTATGTTTATACTACCTGCTTTCAGATCTGTAGGGACTGAAACAGCAACGACAGTAATGATAGAAGATCTTAACTCACTTCCGCGTTCACCGCAATATTTGAGAACTAGGTTACCACCTAATGAAAATCCAACAAGCGCAATCTCATCATAATCAGTATAACATTCATTTATAACTGTATCAATATCGTCGGTTGCACCGCTGTGATAAATACGTAATTGGTTATTGATTTCTCCAGAGCAACCTCTATAGTTAATAGCTATCGTATCCCATCCATTCTCGTGTAATATACCTGATGTACCTATTATATACTTAGATTGACTGCTGCCCTCTAGTCCATGACACAATATAGCGACCCGTTTATTTCCAGATTTTAAACAATCAAGGTGCAATACATCATTGTCTGGAGTAGTGAGCTCACTTCTATTATAATCAGGTCTATCCTGCTTTCTGAATAAAGTAGGATAAATAGTATTGATATGTCCAGATCTAAGAAGCCCACTGGCTTGATACATATCCTGCTTTCCCATAAATTATTACTCTATTTCTATAAGCTCTATATCAAATATCAAATCTGTATTAGCAGGGATCAATGCAGATGGAGAGCTTGCTCCATAAGCTAATATTGAGGGAATAAACAAGGTTCCTTTTCCACCCTCTCCAAATAGTTGAATGCCTTCCGTCCATCCTTCTATAACGCCAGAAAGGTTAAAACTTATACCATCAACACTGCCGTCAAACAACGTATTGTCAGTTCTATAACCAGCATAGGCCACTTTCACATTTGATGTACTGGTGGGCTTATCTGCACCTCCAGGCACGTCTATGATATATTGCAGACCACTAGCAGTTGTCTGTGTTATAAGGTTGTTATTAGTAATATATTCTTCAATTGTAGGTAAAGGGGGTACTATCTCTATAAGTTCTATATCAAATATCAAATCTGTGTTAGGAAAGATAAATGGTGGTCTAGAATCACCGCCATAAGCTAATTCAGAAGGAATATACAGTGTTCCTTTTCCGCCCTCTCCAAATAATTGTATACCCTCAGACCATCCAGGAATAACATTCATTAAATTTAAAGTAACGCCATTAGTACTTGCATCAAATAGTTGATCATCCGTTCTGAAACCAGTATAGGCTACTTTTACATTTGAGGTACTTGTTGGCTTTTCCATTCCACCAGGAATTTCTATAGTGTATTGTAAACCAGATGCCGTCGTCTGAGTAACAAGGTTATTATTAGCGATATATTCTTCGATTGTAATAAAGGTAGGGTCATCACTTCCGCAACTTGAGACAAGTACTAGACAAGCAATAATGGCTAGGCAATTTAGAAATTTCATATAATTATAGTTTGGGTTGAGTTATTGAGGGTCGAATAATTCGTCAAGATAGGTTTCTTTAGACATTCCAGTAAAATCAAACGGACAAGAATCAGCGACACTGTGCATAATACTGATACAGGTGCCATCTGTCGATAATCCATCTCGGTGGTCTCTATCTAGAAAGCAGTGCCCAAGTTCATGAAAAATAAGGGTTTCTCGTTCTTCTTCTGATGCCGTTGCCCAATAGTTGATATCAATTATCACCTTACGTGGCTTTTTTTCATTCCTAAAGCATTGGCCTAATATATTAGCATCTGGGATATTCTGGAATAGTCCTTCTATTCTGGCTGCCTCGAGATCTACATCTACACCTCTCAAGGCACCTTCTGCTACAAACCTATCGAAATAAGGTATTAGCTCAGCATCTGTCTCTACTATATCTTTTGAACATCCGAACAAGCCAGTTATGATTATTATAAATAACAACTTTCCAAAAATCGTCTTCAAAATATCTGTTTGTAATTAAGAAATATTCAATACCTAAGGTTACTTTCAAAAATAAGCAATACACCTAACAAATGATAGTGAAAGTGCCGCTTTTATAATAACTTGACTTTTTTGAGCATAACCTATATAATTAAGTAATCTATGGTAAAATATATTGTATTAACACTGGTATTTATCTATTCTATAAATATCGGATACAGCCAATCTAGCGCATCGCAGGAAATGATATCCGAAAGTCGAGAATTGGGGGTAAGATTCTCTGGATTTGATGACTTTAATGTTATCTACAAAAAAATGCTTGACAACAATCGGGCACGCAGACATAGATTACTCATAAGTTCGTTGCGTTACAACTCTAATCAATCTAATACCACGTTTGAAGTAGGGTATGCATTTGGAACAGAAAAAAGAAAAAACCTTAAAGATGGTTTGGCATTTGTCCATGGATGGGAACCTCAACTATTTCTATCCTACAGCTCAACACAGTCTATATCAGAAAGATTATATCAATTGCGAATCAACCCCGCTATAGGATACATACTAGGTGCTATGTTAGACTTATCTCCTCATGTTTACCTAAGTATAGAAGTTGTGCCCAGTCTATCATCATCTATAAGTATTAATGAAGGGTTCGATAACTCTTATACGATTAATGGTGGATTCAGTTCTTCTTCTACATCGTTGTCATTGGTGTACAGGATGGGTCGATTCTGAACGTAGTTATTTAATCTTGTAATGTACCAGATTTCAAACAATTGATAATAAAAGGAATAATACGATTTATTACGAAAAGCACTATTTCTGATTCGATTTCTAACCCATTGGCATAACCAATTGTTTCTATAACATTGGAGATAGGATAACTTCTTATTTTTTTCTTAATACCAGCAATGCATATAGGAGTAGTTTATATTTGTTCGTTAGTAATGAAAGCGAAGGATATGAGGAACTTGTGTGCCATTTTAATAATGTTTTTGGGGATAACCCTTAATGCTCAATCTCATGTAGACTATAATCTACAGGAACAGAAACAAGCCATACTCAAAGCCGTAAACAAAATACGTGTCAAAGGCTGTAAATGTGGTAGAAAACGCATGGCTCCTGTCAAACCATTGAAATGGAACAATAAGTTATATAAAAGCGCATACCTGCATTCAAAAGAAATGGCTGAAAATGGATTCTTTTCTCACTATTCTAAGAATGGTAATGATGTCGGGGACAAACTAGAGGCCGTAAGCTATAACTGGAAAAATGCTGGTGAAAACATTGCAGAAGGACAGAAAAAACTTTCTGAAGTCATGGTAGACTGGCTAGAAAGTAAAACCCATTGCAAAATGATAATGCATCCAGAAATGACAGAAATGGGGATGGCTCGTGTAGGAAAATATTGGGTCCATCATCTGGGATCTCCTATGCCACCTAAAACTCGTCGTGTAAAAACTTCTTACAGGCAAGGATAAACTTATTAACTTGCCCTTCATTGCATACAATACGTTACATAAGATACTCACTCCTATGCTGCATCTACTTGTTTGCATCATTAACCCTGTCTAGTGCACAAGAAACCAAACCAGATAAGCCATCCAAAATAAAAGTTAAGAATTCAGATAACTTTATTCACGAACAATTAGAAGGTGTAGATTATCAGTATTTCAGAGGAAATGTAAAGATATTCCACGATAGCATCTATATGTTCTCTGATTCTGCTACCGTCATCAGTAATAACATGACTGCTGTAGGGAATGTAATTATTATACAAGAAGATAGCATAAACGTATTTGCAGATTCGCTTATCTACAATGCAGAGCTTAAAAGGGCTCAGTTGTATGATGATGTCGTCTTAGAAACGTCAGATAAAAAATTGTTTACCAATGCACTGACTTATAACCTGGAAACCAAACTGGCTACTTTTCGAGATACCGCTATTCTAGAGAAAGGAACAATGACCCTGAGTAGTCTATCTGGCCAATACAATGTCAAAGAAAAAAGAGCTTATTTCTTTGATGAGGTCGTGATCATAGACGAAGATTTCAAATTGACTTCAGACTCATTGAATTATGATACGGATACAGATAGAGCCTACTTTATAGGACCTACTTATATCAGGCAGGATGACAAAAAGATCTTTTGCCAATCTGGTTATTATGACCTAGAAGATGGCAGAGCCTTCTTCAGTGACAATGCTCGTATTATTGAGGATGGTCAGATAGCTCAGGCTGATGACATTCTGTTTTCTGACATAGACAGCAGCCTCATTCTTACAGGCAATGCTATTATAGAAGATTCAACCTCGATAGCCAAGGGAAAAGAAATAAGTATAAACAATAGCACTGACGAGATCAGATTATTTGGTAATGCTTACTATAAGAATGAAGATCAAGAAGTTACAGGACCAGAAATCATCTATAACAAAAACACCAAAGATCTCAAGCTACTAGGCAGAAGTACCATCTCTGGCAGTAACACTATATTAGTAGCTGATACTGTTGATTATGTCAAGGCAATTGACCGTGGCATTGCCAAAGGAAATGTAACCTGGCAAGATACCGTGAACAATAGACAGATGCTTGCGGACAAAGTTTTCTACAGTGACAGCATCGCCTATTATAAAGCTATAACGATACATCAGAAACCTCTGTTTATAGATGCCACAGATGGAGACTCATTATTCTTATGTGCGGATACATTGATCAATGCTGAACCAACCGATACAACAGGTTACATACAAGCCATTTCTAATGTAAAAATTTATAAAACTGACTTACAGGGTAAATGCGATTCACTCCACTATTCGCAGAGGGACTCTACGTTCTACCTCTATGGCAACCCAATTGTATGGGCTGACACGACACAGTTTTCTGGCGACAGTATTTTCATTGTCATGAAAAACGATGCTGTCAGCGAGATCATAGCCGATGGTAATGGATTTATTATAAGTCAAGAAAATGTAAAATACTATAACCAGATAAAAAGTAAGCATATCAAATCCTTCCTAGCTGACAATGAGTTACATCGTATGGAAGTAACTGGCAACTCCGAATCGATATATCTGATCAAAGACGAATCGGACGCATACATGGGAATCAATAAAACACTGTGTGACAGAATGACTTTCTTTTTTGAAAATAAAGAACTAGACGAAATCAAATTTTATACACAACCCTCTTCGACCATGACTCCCATCCAGAAAGCCGCCGAGAAGGATTTCAAACTAGAAGGTTTTTTCTGGAATACTGAGGATAGACCAATTGGCTCAATTGGGTTGAGAACAATCACCAAGAGATCAGCTCAGGCAAATAAATCTGATAAAGGTGATGAAGACCTGTTTGCCTCCATGGTAGATTCTGTCATGGAAAATGATACGATTCAAGAAGATTCAAAACCAGATGAATCCATAATCAAGACTAACAATCTAATTGAAAAGTCAATCAATATCGATCCTAGTTTTACAATTATTGAAAACAATAAACTGAAGCACTGGATTTATGATAGCACCTGTGTCAATATTAAAATAGATAGCATCAGTAACCATCTGGTAATAGATAAAGACTCCAGTTTTCTAGAATGTATCGTTTCGACAACAGCGCTTGAATCAACAGCTATTACAGCACAAGAAAGCCTGGTGCTTGTTTCTGCAGAACACCTATCAGGATCTATATCAATATTTATAACTTATATCACCGACAGTGGATCATACACTACTGAATCATATATTCTGATAGAAGGAGACAACGAAATTCCATTAGAAGAGAAAGGGCAATATTCCAAAGTGGCTTTTCACTTTAAAGGCGAAGGAACAATTGAAATTGTGAGTTTGATGGTTCTTGATAAGTGATAAGGTTTCAATAGCCTATATCCTCAATTGTGACATTCCGCCATCCACGCCTATTATCTGACCGGTTATAGCTGTAGCGCCATCCCCCATTAAGAAAAGAGCTAGCTGCGCAACTTCTTTAGGTTGGATTATTTTTTTCAAAGGATGTTTCTGGCTCAATGATTCTCTACTTTTTTCACTCCTTAATATACCACTGGCCAGTGACGTATCGGTAATAGAAGGTGCAATACAGTTTACTCGTATAGTAGGAGCCAGCTCTGCTGCTAAAGATTTGGCGACAGCTTCTACACCAGCTTTTGCGGCAGCAATAGAGGAATGAAAAGGCATACCTTGACTCACCGCTACAGTACTGAATAATACGATGGATGGATTCGTACCTTTTTTCAGAACTTTATGATATTTCTTAATCGTATTGATAGCGCCTATGACATTGATTCTGTAGTCAGAAATAAAGTCTTCTTCCTTAAGTGAGTTGATCGGTTTCAGCGTAATAGAGCCTGGGCAATATATCAGGGCATCGATACCATCAATATCTGGCAGTTCATCTGTTAGAACATCAGCAGTAATATGTGCCAGGTTCTCATGTTGAATCTCTGGTTCTGACCGACTTATGTTTGTGACTTTACAATCATTAAGAGCACCTTGGAGGATGCTTGCTCCTATTCCTTTACTTCCACCTACTATTACAATATGACGCATGATTTATTTTATAGCAACTATAACCACTTATATTGATAAATGTTTATCAGTTATCAAACCAAATTAACAATAACTGTCTAGTCATCATATATAAAGCGTTCAGACTCATGCTCAAGTACCTCTGCAATTACCACATCGTAAGCTGCAACTGTCTTGCATTTTTTAATACGTTTTATGATTTTCTTAGTATCAGAAAAAGCTGCGGCAAAGTAGCTCCAGAAACTCAACATTTTCATGACGACATGTTTTTCACCACTGAGTTTCTCGGCGTAAGCTGAGAATAGTCTATCATGAAATTTACTGAATACTTCCATCCTGTCTTCAGGATATTCCTCAGTATCGTTTTTAATCATCATCGGTAGGAACGGATCAGATATCAAGCCTCTTCCTAGCATCCAGTGATCAATACTAGGAAACCGATCTTGCATCTCTCTGAATATAGATACAGTTGTTATATCCCCGTTGTAATACAACTTATGTGGTGCAGCATCTACACATCTCTGGAAAGCTTCTAGGTCCACCCCACCTTCATAGAGTTGTGCACCGATCCTAGCATGTATCGCAATATTTTTTAGTGGATATTTGGCTAGAACAGGAAAGGCCCGCAGGATTTCGTCACTATCGGCATAGCCCATTCTCATCTTCATTGATACAATAATATCAGTTTCGGAATGTACCCGGTCTAGTATTCTATCTATCTTCTCAGGGCTGTTTATCATACCTGATCCCATACCTTTATTAGTAACCATAGGGTAAGGACATCCAAGATTCCAATTTAACTCCTTGTAACCTAGTGACTGCACATACTCTACAACAAACAAAAACTCATCCTCTAGACAAGTCATGATTTGGGGTATAACTTCTAACGTTGTATTGTTCTTAAGTGCAAGGTCATTGGCATATCCGTTTTTAATTAAGAACCTACCATTTAACCTTATGTATGGCGCATAATATGTGTCTATCCCACCAAAGTGTTTATGCACCGCATTTCTAAATCTAAAATCCGTAAACCCTTGTAATGGCGAAGACAATAAAGTTAGGTTCATGACTGCAAAAGTAGCCTAAATAAATTGTGCGATTACGAAGAACTTTAAGCATATATCCTTACAACTAAAAATAAATTTCCAATTGGTGAATATTCTGAATAAACAACTGCTCTAAATTGTAATATGTGTATTTCAAACAGATCGGAAGAGCG
>JALZVB010000350.1 GCA_023300835.1 Saprospiraceae bacterium
ACAACATCATATTGCACATTGATTGGATCATATAGTCTCCAAGTATAATCATAATCAAAACTCTGTACTGGTTCAATAGTAAAGTCTTCTCCTGCACATCCAGAAATAATAGGTCCTAAATCTGGTACATCAAACTCGATAAGATTAACTACAATTTCATCAGTTGATTCACAAGACCCGTCTATTGATACACTAGCGGAGTAGGTGCCTGATTCTGTTACTACAATTATATTATTAATCTCATTAGGATAGATCTCTCCATCTTTACGCCAGACTACCGAAAGGTTAGATACAGAATTCGCGGGAATAACTAATCTTTCACCATCTATACTACAACCTTCATCAATATCATCGCCTAAATCTATTTCAGGCACATCAATAAGATCAACCCTTATTGTATCCCGTGAGAAACAACCATCTGCACTTATATTTGATGCAACATATGAACCTGTCTGAGGGACCACAAATGTATTACTTGTCTCTGGGTAAGTGATACCCGCAATTCTTTTCCACTCATAGATTAAGTCGGGGTTATCAGCTACTAAAGTGACTACATTTGTTGAGCACTCTATTATATCTACTCCATCATTAATCGTAAAAGGGGTTGCTAATTTAAAATCAGCATTGGCAGAAACGGTATTAGCACAACCTCCATTAAAAACTGTTGCTGTATATACACCTGACACATCTACTCTAATTAATCTTGTGTCTACAAATTGAGGTAATGGCGTTCCATCCCTATCCCAATCAATACGGAAGAAGTCAGAATCTAAAAGTAGTTCTCGTTCCCTACCTTGGCAGCCACTTATGTCATCTGATATATCTAATTCTGGAAGTGTAGAGAAAGTAACTTCAGAAATCTGAGACTTAGTACAACCCGTTGGACTGGTTACAATGACTTCATAATTACCTGTCTCGATTGGGGTTAATATGGCACCAGTCTCAGGTAATTCAGCTCCATCTCGGAACCATTGAAACTTAACACCTATTGTACCTGCATTTAATGTAACTAAATCATCAATACATACTGCAATAACTGGCGGTAAATCAAGATCTACGGCACAACAATTGACTGGTGATTGAAATGCGTTTTCTATGACTTTAGCACATCCTGCATCATCTGAAAATGTAAAAGATAAATCCACTGGTTCTCCGTCGGCTTGTAGATTAGTTAATCTAACAGAGGTCATCGGTGGTGTAAGCGGGAATGATTGTCCGTTTATTATAACATTTCCTGTAGTAGGAACCGGTCCTCCTCCACCATCTACACCGAAGCTTAGCTCTTGCGAATATGCATTGGTATTAGAATCACAAGACGTCTGAGTGCCTAAAGTAAAATCTATTATCGCACAGCTAGAATTAATTCTTACTGGTTTAGCATTAGCGCCTAATACAACACAATCTGTATCATTAAATGCAGCTGCAGTTGTCTGACCTTGCCACATATTAGGATTTGTCCCTGCTTCAAATAGCACAGATCTTATAAGATATGTTCCAGGTTCTAGTGTTGTAAAGTCAGAAGTTGTATTGACTGCTACTATGATATCAGTTGTAATATTTATCGCTAGATAAGCAGAATTGGTATTATCTCCTCTTCTTCTCATCACAGTACCTGGCCCTTCGATTGTGGTTATCTTTGCCCTTCGAACTGAGTTATTGGTTACGAATGCGCCTAGAAGATAATTTTCACAAGCATCTAACTGAACGTTTAGTGTATATTCACGACTAAAATTAGTGCCATTTATTCTTGTCGCATTGGAAGCGACAAATGATGAACAAGGATCTGTTAGGTTGAAACCATTTTCAAGGAAAACAGTAAAGGCTGTTACAGCATCATCATCATTCAAAGGGAACGTAAATTTATATATACCAGATTCTGTTACTGAGAAAGGAATGGTGTCAAATGGATTGGCAGTTGTGAGCAATGCACAAGATCCTCCAGACTGATTAACTGCCGTTCTTATTTCTGGTAGATCTCGTATAACTTCTGAATCAAGAAATCTCAATGCACTACCACTTATCACATTAGATCCTAAATTAAGTTGAGGGTCTCTAAAGTCTACCTCTAACGGTTCTGCATTACATAATCTATTACTTCTTATAGGACAGGCAGATGTGATAGAAAATACGGTTTGATTAAAGTCATAGAATGCAAAACATTCAAAATCACCACATATTACTTGTATTCTACAGTCATCAGAACTGGCTACATTAGCAGGAATAAGGACCTCTGCACTACCAACTGAATAACCTATATTACTTGCTAACAAGAATGGATAACTGTTGCCCCCATCTGTAGATAATCTAATATCTAGTCCATCACATACGTTTGTTGCTCCTGATATATCCCATGTCACTGGCATTCTTGTTCCAGCAACTATAGACTCGTCGCCATTAGGTTCTGTTAAATTAAAAGAACCATTTACTACTGTTACATTTATATCATCCCAGTCTACCGCACCACCGATAGGATTATTATCTCTAACTGTAAGACGGAATCTCATATCTCGAGCTACGGTAGATAGAACATCAAATTCATTTCTTGTACCACTATATTGTGATGATAATTGCGGAAAAAACCTTGTTTTATCAGCAGAGGGTGGGTATGATCTATGTAAAGGTGCTCTAGGTGCACTTGCGGCGGCAGAGCCTATCATACCTTGTGTTGTGGTACCTCCACCATCTTCATTAAACTGTTCCCAACAATAAGTGATGGGATCACCATCTTCATCAGAACCTTCTCCTGTAATAAAAAATGGCGTATCTCTAGGAATAATAAAACCACCA
>JALZVB010000351.1 GCA_023300835.1 Saprospiraceae bacterium
GTCGCTCCCGGGTTGATGGCATTGTCACTATCATTACAATCTGTATTATCCGTTACATAACTGGTAGGTGGGACACATGCCATTATTGAATTACTATTGTCGCCATAAGTATCACCATCTGAGTCAAGATAGAAAGTCAGTAATATCACGCCTTCATCTACTAGTCCATCACAGTTATTGTCTATTCCATCACAAATTTCAGTCGCTCCTGGGTTGATGGCATTGTCACTATCATTACAATCTGTATTATCCGTTACATAACCGGTAGGTGGGACACATCCCATTATTGAATTATTATTGTCGCCATAAGTATCACCATCTGAGTCAAGATAGAAAGTCAGTAATGTCACGCCTTCATCCGTCTGTCCATCACAATTATTATCTAGTCCATCACAGATCTCAGTAGCTCCTGGATTGATGGTGTCATTATTGTCATCACAGTCAGTATTGTCCATTACATAACCACTAGGTACAATACATGCAGACATAGACATCGCAGGATCTCCATATCCGTCAGCATCTGAATCTAGATAAAAGGTTCCTACTTGGAAATCCTCATCTATCTGACCGTCACAATTGTTATCAATTCCGTCACAGATTTCATTGGCACCTGGAAAAACCATATCATCATTATCATCACAATCGGTTTGATTGTCAACATATCCGAATGGCACTTCACAAGCCATCAGAGTTGAGTTAGGATCTCCATAACCATCTTGATCATTATCTAAGTAAAATGTTGCTAGCGTAACACAATCAAATCCGACAAGTGTTGGGATTGAGTCACATAGGTAATCACCTTCATCATCTGTAAGACAAGCATTGTTGACTACCATATTGGCATCAAGAAGTAGTATCTCATCTATATACCATCCCACACTAGAGGTATTACTGTCAGATCCAAAGAAGTATCTGATCTGTACGTTTTGGTTAGCATAATTAATAAGATCGACAGTAGTTCTTAAGTATCCATTACTACTACCTGTAAATGCATCTCTATTATCTATATCATTATTACTGCCATTACTTAAGGTTCCGTTATAGCCATTCTCTGTCATATGACTCCCTAGGTCTTCCCAGGTTGTTCCACTATCCGTTGATATTTCTACCATGCCACCATCCCAACTAGGTTCCGAATCGTAATCGTGCCAAAAGTATAAAACAGGATTATCTCCAGTTGTTAATTGTGTAGAAGTCAAAAACTGTGAATTATTAGCACCCACATTGTCGACAAACCAACTCTGCGAACCTAAGTAGGGTAGATCAGAATTAATTACAAATGCTGCTGAGCCAATCCCAGAACTTACCGTCCAGTTTGCCATTCCTTGCTCGACATCATCTTCAAGTGTAATTGTTGAATTACTAATACCATCAACGAGTACTTGAAACTCACAAGCATAAGTTCCGCCGCTCGCAATTAAGGGCACATTCATCACAATAATACCATTTGTTTCAGTACCACAATTCAATGTGCCACTAACTAGTGATACACCAATAGGTAATGTATCTCTTATCTCAACATTAGTAACGTCCGTATCTCTTTCATTAGCAATGTCTATTCTATATTCTAATATGTTATTAGCAATTACACTTGGATTTGTTGTCTTTTTTATAGAAAGTAACTCAGTGCAAGCTGTAGGAAGATCAAACGCTTCTGTTCCATCGGATCTACTATTTGTAGAGCCTTGACTTGCAGAAAAGCCCAATCCTCTTTTAGCAAAAGCTTCCCAGATTATACATGTATTGGCGGCGCCATTTAGTGCAACATCAGCTGCTAATATGGCATCTCTGCCATCGATAAACCCAGGACTACAAGGCTGTATTTTTAGACCCTCTATAACAAGATTCATGGCTATATTATTTCCCCCCGTACCATTATAAACGTCATTGTCATAGCCGTGAACTTCTATAAGTCCCCAAGTCATTTCCCACAACATTTCGCACCATACAGATCCTATGCCATGTGGTACAGAAGCAGTCTTGATATCATCATAGGTATGCTCGTTAACAGAGATGTCTGTAGTATAAGGATATGTTCTGATGCCATTACCATTAAGTGGTTCGCCTTCAAGATAAGTACCTATTCCCCTTGCTGAAGTCGCATTATCTCCTGGTTGGATTGTCATAACCAGTGCAAACCAGTCACTCCATCCTTCTCCCATCTGTTCAGAATTATTGAGACATGAACTGTTGCTTGCACCACCCGTTAATCTTGTTGATATACCGTGTCCATATTCATGAGCTATAACGGCATTACTCAAGTCACTATCCTTGGTGACAGCGCTATTAAATTCAAATGATAATTCTACACCATTTGCGATTTCAGCTATTATGGTATTACAATCCTGCATACTTATCATTGCCGAAGGAATCGTAATAGCTGTATTTGTTCCAGATGGTCTGGTAGGAGCCTCTGCTGTATTCTGGCATATAATAACCGCAATGGCTCCTGCATTTTGAGCATTCATTACTTTATCTGTAAATGCACAATTGCCTCTCTCGATCAAAGCTATTTTCCCATTTATATCGGCAGCGTTAGTAAGTGTAGTACAGCCTTGTATTGGCGCGGTTACTTCTGGGTTTCCTGAGACAGAAACATTGTCTGGTCCGAAACTTGAGGAAGCGACGCCATAGTTTTTTGCAATAGAAGCTGGGGTTGTTACTGCAAATATGTCGTATCTTGCTGCACTCCATTCATACATTTGCATTCTTGGACGGCTACCATCGGGTGGGGTAGAGAAGTTTGCGTTATTGGTATCCCCTGAATCTTGACAATCAGCAAGAACATAGTCGCTTGCATTTCCGCCGTTACCATAATTGTTCTGCTGGAAGTTTCCAGATGATTCATTGAATCCATATTGAAACCAAATGTCATGTAAGAAATTATTGGCAGCAAATAAGTTTGTCGTTGCAAAATCTAGATAAGTAGAAGGCTGGCTGTCAGGATTATAGGGGAAGTTAAAATCCAAATTAGTACCACCATCAGGACTTGCGCCTGTTCCATTATTATCGTTTTGGTCTTCTTGAGCATGGACGTTATTACCTCTCGTAATAGTATACTCAGCCCCAGTAACTCCATTGGTGTCATGCCATCCGAACGGAGATGCATTTACGGCATTAAGCCATGGTTCAACGACAACAGTTCTATTACCATCTAATGGTGTAGATAAATCATTACCGAAAACATGGTAAGAGTTATTCACCATGGATGATGACTTATTGGTTTCAATATTGTTTACGCTAATATTATGGTGAGAGTGATCTTGGTGAGAAGTGTTTTTATGAGAACAACTATGCTTGCTTTTGCAATGTGAAAAATCACAGTCATGTGTCCAAGATATTTTTTCTATAAAGTCGCCACTTTCTGCGTTTATAAATACTTGCCACCACTTATTAGTAACAACATCGTGTATGCCTATTTCCCATGATAAAATATATGCTTTACCTACGGGATAATAAACCAATTTTGAAAGAATGTCATCGTACGCAATTGTGCTGGGACTGTAGATTCTTTTTTGATTAGGAATATTAATCTCTTTTTTTATTTGGAGTTCAACAGTCGTAGTTTGTCCTAAGTGTTGAGCTGCTAAGTTGATAGCATTTATATCAGTTACAACAGGTTCAGTGATTGAGATTTTTGTGAGCAGGTTGTGTATAAATTTTTGATTAAAAAACAAAACGTCACTATCTCGTATACCAGCATTTGCATCTGATCCGAATACTTCGATTTCATTTAAGGTTTGTAGCATGTAGAAGTGGGAAACGCCACTGGTAGAAGAAACATGACTCGCCGTAATAGTTATTCCAGCAAGATCGTCTTCTGACAGATTCCATGATGATTGAGATTCTACTATATGATTATATAGTTCTTGCTTTTGATTTTCTGATTGTCCGGATAGTAGTGTAGGAAGAATGACTGTCAGAAATAGGGTAACGGTAAACCTAATCATCGTGAAATGTTTATGTGAATTATAATAACCTATTATTTGATCAAAAGACAGGTTATTACTTTGGATAGCTCAATAAGACGAAGTTATGAAAAATGGAAGCTTCTTCATATCAAATAAACGACAAAGTCTCTTAAATTTTAACGTTTAATTTCATCAGTAATTATAAATAACAAACAAATGATGTAAAAGCCAGTTTTAGTTACTTTTAATAAGGCAAATACGCTGTTTATCACTATTGCTGTTCTTTACTGATATAAGGATGAAATATTATTATAATTTGGAGCTTCTCTTAAATGATTTTGTTTACGGAAAGCCAGATAATGAAAATTCGCATCTTAGATGCTGATCCTGCTTTCTTGTTAAAAGTAGAAAAAAGTCTTTCTGTTTTTGATATTGAAGTAGTAGGAATCAGTAAAAATTTCATTTTAGAGCAACAAGAAATTAGAAAGTATTTACCGGATGTTATTCTATGTAATGTCCATCTAGGAGACTTATCAGGAACAGAACTCCTAGAACCCATAGAAGATATAGGTATACCTATAGTCTTTATGTCGGACGAGAATGATCTAGAAGCCTATAAAAGCACTGAGAAAATCAAAAAATCTCGATTCATTGTTAAGCCAATACATCAATTGACTCTTAAGTCAATATTGGATAACCTGTACCAAGAATCTAAATTATTTTCTAGCAGTAAGATTCTTAGAAAAAATAAGCTTTACATTAAGGAAGGTGGGATCTATACCAAGATTTCATTGCTTGATATAGATTACATTTTCTCCCAAGGTAACTATAGTACAATACATGTTAATTCCAGGAAATTCATGTTGAAGTATTCTCTCAATAAATTTGTTGAGACTGTTGACTGTGAGTTTATCATTCGCATACATAGAAGTTATGCCGTTAACATTGATAAAATAGACAGTATATCTATGAACGAGAAGCTGGTTATAATAGCAGATCAGAAGTTGCCTATAGGTAGAACCTATATAAAGAACATCAGGAAGATCTTAGCCAATAGAATTTAGGTTCAGATTATATAGAAACGGATATTCTATTTACGCCTGCTGGATAGTCTTTAGCAAGAAGAAACTTGAT
>JALZVB010000352.1 GCA_023300835.1 Saprospiraceae bacterium
CAGTTGATACAACTTTTGAGATACTAGACAAGAATATGGAAGTGCAAGACTCATATAAAAAAGCAAATAAATACCAATTTAGATCTGGATGGATAAGTACGAAGGAAGGTGATAACAATAATGCCTACCCTATCAGTAATTATTTTGCTGGTGACAAATCAGTAAGCTTTGAAAAAATTCCCGTTAAAATTGATGCCAAAAATGAATTTGGTAGTTTCTATAAAGTTATCAAGAATGGTAAAATTGGATTCGCTGATGCCCAATATAAAATGATACATCCATGCGAACTAGATGAAATTGGTGAATTAGAAGCCTACGGCTCTGAGTTTAAAGGATATTTTATGGCTAAGAAAAAAGGCAAATGGGGTATCCTCCAGAGGCCGTCAATTAAATAGCTGTTTGTTTATATACTGACTTATCCCTATAGATATCCTGGCGCCAGAATACTTAATTATTTTATCATTTATCAATGTCCCATTCTGACTCAGGTTAATCTGATCTGAAAAAATGTAACTAGGGGAAGGTCCTTCCAGTGCATTAGAATCAATATTAATCTTCTGAGCACTATTAAACATTTCTAAGTCATAATGGAATTGAAATTGAATAGCGTAATTCTGATTAATAAGATATGAAATTTCTGCACCAGTAGAAAGACTTATAACATTTCTCTTTAATGCATAAGTAACTGGACCTAAAATGTTTAACGTATCAAATACAAGTGCTGTTGCATTATAATCTTGATTCACAAGGTCGTAAGTACCACCTCCTGTAGATATTCCTATGGATGGTCTTATTAGTAAATCTTGGTTACCTAGATCCACAGCCATATTATAACCTATATTATATCCAAATTTAGATAACTGAGGTTGACCCAATGGTAAATCAAAGAACAACTGGTGACTCACCCCCCTGTATCTACCAAATCCTAAAGAGATATTCAAACCCTTAGGTGTATCATCATCATTAATATCTGCTGGATAAGACTCCACAATACCATTATTGTTGATACTGAAATCGACATTGCTTATTTCTGAAGAAAATGGCCGTATTCCATACGCTAAGCCAAAATTCAGATAACTATCTGTTAAATCTTGAGAAAACAAACTAGTGGATATTACGATAAAAAAAATGATGTTTTTATACATATGTGTTTTCATTAAGCTGTTAATTATAGTATTAAAATATGGTCAATAAAAAGTTGACTAGACTTTAAATCCTCAATATCTTAAAAAAATAGACATTATTTAAAGTATAACCTAACAAGACATTTTCACCAGCTTTATATAGATAGTTAGTCTTTCTGATGTATTTTTAAGTTCAAAAAAAAACATAAATGATCCGATCATTAATATTCATCCTATTCATCTCAGCTTTTTTCTCATGCAAAAGCACAAAGACTACTGATACTGTTGAATCCAGTCACGTAAAGTCCACTATAAAAGCCAACAAAAGCCCAAATTCTAAACTCATTATTGTAATAGATAACTCTGCAAACAATAAAGTATTAGAATCAGATTTTTCTAAATACAACCTAAAGTTTAAAAAGCCAATGAGTAGAAAAGAAGCTAAAGGTTTATATGCTTTTGATTTAGAAAAAATAAGTCAGAAGAAAATAATTGAAAAACTATTGAAAAAAGATTACGTTCTGAGTGCCACAGGACTCCATCATGATGTACAGCATAAACTGATGTCTAAGTCTGGTAAGGTAAAAGAAAGCAAACCTGTAAGATAAAACCATAATCAATTTATAGCATGACTATAGCACGACTCTCAATAATACTTACAAGTTTTTTCTTTTTCGCTGGCACTATTATTTGCCAAGAAAAAATAAAAGTGCCTACTGAAACGACAATCACATATGCCGTTAAAAGAGGAGAAATACCTAGTGTAAAAGATAAAATAACCAGTGCTTACGTATCTACGCAGTGGAAACCTATAAGTAAAAGAGAGAAACAGGTACCCAAAAACTTTGTAGGTAGATTACCATCACGTGTAATAAAGTCTACTCAAAATCAGGAAGCAGACAAGCTAACACAGAAGAAAAATAGTCCACTCAGATCAACTATAGATTTTAACATAAACATAGATGGTCTTGATACTGGTGGCTCACCTGGGGATGCCAGCGGAGATATAGGACGAGATCACTACGTACAAGCAGTGAACACGACAACAGTAGGCGTCTATGACAAGCAAGGTCAGTTGATAGTAGCGTTTGATCCGCAAGAAATATTCTGGTCAGAAATAAATCAAAGGTCTGCTGGTGACCCTATCGTTATGTATGATCAAGAAGCTGACCGGTGGCTAATCACGGAAATTGCACCAGCAAACAGAAGAACTATGTTGATAGCTGTTTCTCAAACTTCCGATCCCTTAGGGGCATATTATATTTATGAATACGGCACGCCTGAATTTCCAGATTATCCTAAATACAGTATCTGGTCTAATGCTTATACTGTGACAACTAATGAAGTAAATTTCACTGTTCTACATGCCTACGTTATAGAAAGAGCAGCGATGCTAGCAGGTGAAGATAATGTTCAAATACAAAGAGTAAGCTTACCCGGAAGTCCTACTACAGAGTCATCTTTCCTAGTAGCTACTCCTGTAGACTGGACAGGAAAACTAGCCCCACCTGAAGATAGAGACCCTATGTTTCTGGCTCTTAACGATTCTACTTGGAATACAAATCAAACTGATGATCAACTAGAAATATTTTCGATAGACATTGATTGGATTAATAGTGACAACACAACTTTCTTCCAACAGAGTTTGATTACCAGTCCTTATGATGCATTTCCTTGCTCAGTAAGTTCTAATAACTTTTCTTGCGTCGCTCAGAACAGCTCAACTGGACTAGATGCACTCCCTGAGGTTATAATGAATCAGGTTCATTATAGAAACTTTGGTACACATGAGGCAATCGTATTGAATTTTATCACCGATGCAACGGGCAATAATCGTTCAGGAATAAGATGGATGGAACTCAGAAAAAACAGTAATACAGAATGGCGTATATATCAAGAAGGCACATGGGCAATAGCGGATGGTTTAGATAGATTTATGGGAGCTAGTGCTATAGATGGCAATGGTAATATCGCTTTAGCATATAGTACATCAAGCTCATCAACATTTGCTGATCTCCGCGTTACGGGTAGGTTAGCGGGTGACCCATTGGGAACAATGACTTTTGATGAGACTATTATTGCACCTGGAGTAAACGGGATTCCGTCTAATGGTAGATTTGGTGATTATGCGCATATGGTAGTTGATCCAGTAGATGAAAGTACTTTCTGGTTCACATCTGAATATGCAACAAATGGAACTTCTACATCGAGAATCACCGCTTTCAAACTGCAAGAAGCGGAAACAGATTTAACCCCTACCGCATTGGTCAATCCAATAACTGGTCCTAACCTAGGGTCTAATGAGAACATAACAATACAGGTTAAAAATGTAGGTCAATCAACAGTAGATAATTTCAGAGTGGGTTACCAATTTGATGGCGGTAATATAAACTATGAAGATGCTACCAGAGCAATATCAAGTGGAGATATATATAATCATACATTTAACAATCGCGAGAATTTCTCAACCCCTGGAGATTATAACATTACGTTACACGTAGATACAACTGATGACTTATTGATAGCCAATGACTCCAAGAATACGGTAGTTACACATGTTGCCATGACTGATGTTTCAATCCTATCTGTAGTGGGTTTAGATGGGCTTATCTGTGGTAGTGATGATGTTACTGCATTATTTAGAATATACAACAATGGCTTATCTACGGTTACAGAGGTAGAAATAGGTATTAACGTAAACGGTTCTCTATCAAGTATATTAACTGCGACTAACATAGAACAATATGAATCAAAAATATTAAGTCTTTCTATTCCTAATGCTGTTTTAGGCAGTTCACCTACAATTACATTCAGCATTATCAGTGTAAATGGTGTACCAGATGAGAATATTTCCAATGACAATAACATAACATTACAACCTACCATATTACCAGATGGTGTTAATCTAAACCTTGAATTACTCACGGATAATTTTCCAAGCGAGACAACATGGGAATTAACAAATACTGGTGGCCAAATCATAAATGAAAGCGGCTCGCTAGCAGACAGTGGTACACAGACCACAGTCATAACACCATTATGCCTTGACCCTAATGCTTGTTACATCTTTACAATTTTTGATTCAGCTGCAGATGGAATCACATTCAATGGTGTACAAGGAGGATATGAGATTATTGATGACAATGGAATAATATTCGCAGGATTGATACAACCCAATTTCGGTGTATCTGAGTCCAATACTTTTTGTGCGACTTATGCCTGTAACTTAAGTGTTGAGATTGGTGTTCTAGAAAATGGACCTGATGATTATGACTTGGTTATTGTTGTAGAAAATGGTGTCGGACCAGATTTCGAATACAGCATAGACGGTGTAAACTTTCAATCCCAACCTGTATTTGAAAACTTGGTTAGTGATCAATACACTGTGATTATAAGAGATAGTAGTGGATGTGAGGTTACAGAAGTCGTAATGGTTGGAGAAATAATTAGCGTAGTAGATATCAACCAAGTAGAATCAGATCTCACTGTATATCCTAATCCAACTGACGGAGTAATACATCTTAACGTAAAAAATCTACTTCATAATGATATTCTATTACCGATAACTATTATCGACAATAAAGGACTAGTTGTGCAGCATACCGCTATTTCTAAATATGACAACATATACAAAGGAACGATCTCATTGTACGACTACCCTAGCGGTGTTTATTATATTCAACTGCTTAGTAATGTTAAAACTAAGCTTGTTATGGTCATTCGGAATTAATGGAATAGGCTGAAGTAATATTTAGATCTAGATCCTGATAACTTAATAAAGAACATTTAATAAAACTTCAATTATCTAAACTCATTCATCTATTCTATTATGATCTGATGAATTGT
>JALZVB010000353.1 GCA_023300835.1 Saprospiraceae bacterium
GTGTGCTCTTCCGATCTAGATAAACGAATACAATCGACTAAAAATTATTGACGTGGCAGGTCTATACGTACACATACCCTTTTGCAAGAAAGCTTGCTTCTATTGTGACTTTCATTTTGATGTCTCTTTTAAGCATAAAGACGCCATAGTAAGTGGTCTTATAAATGAGATAAAACTTAGAAAAGAGTTTATCTCTAGCAATGAAGCTATAGAGAGTATCTACTTTGGTGGAGGGACACCTAGTGTGCTGAGCATAGCAGAATTAGAGCAAATATTTGAGACGATTCATGTCTCTTTTGATGTAGCTACAGAGGTAGAAGTAACCTTTGAGTGTAATCCTGATGACCTTTCTTTAGATTTTCTCAAAGAACTTAAGTCCGTAGGAGTAAATAGACTGAGTATAGGATTACAGAGTTTTAATGATGAGATCCTCACGTGGATGAATCGCAGTCATAATAGTCAGCAGTCTGTGCAGTGTGTGCTAGATGCTGCCGAGGTTGGTTTTGATAAAATTACCATAGATCTGATATACGGCATACCGCAGCTTAGTGATACAGAATGGAGAGAAACAGTGCTCAGAGCATTACAACTGCCTGTAAATCATCTGTCTGCATACAGCCTTACTCTAGAAGAAAATACTCCGTACGAAAAGCTTGTTAAACAACAGAAATACGAGAAGCCAAATAACGACTTGGCTTCTGACCACTACTCTAGCTTGATAGAGATCATAAATCAACAGGGCTGGGAGCACTACGAAGTGTCTAACTTCTGCAAACCAGGCAATTACTCCAAACACAATACTTCCTACTGGCAAAATAAAAAGTACCTGGGTATAGGTCCATCTGCTCATAGTTTTAATGGGGAAAGTAGACTGTGGAACGTGAGTAACAATGCTACCTATTTGGAAAAACTTGACTCTGGAGTTGCTACGTATGAGCAAGAGAATCTAAGTCCGCAAGATAGACTAAACGAAACACTGCTTACGGGTCTTAGAACCAAGTGGGGAGTGAATCTAAATGCTCTGAAAACTATATTTGGGTATGATATAAATACACTCTATGTCTCAACCATTCACTGTACCCAGCACGATTGTACAGGAAATCCCTAGGAACACTCCAGTAATTCGTATACCTGATACTATCAGTGGTGACAATGTAAAGAGTATTCCCGAGTGGCAGTATAAACCATTCACTGTTACAGACATATTCCACTCTAAAATAGGTATATCTATAATTACATCCATAATCGTATTTTCTGTTTTGGTTCACATGAATCCCCCATTCGTACAAGAGAAGGGTGAAAGTAAGATAGAGATCCGTAAACCTAATATGAATACTGTATATACAATTACACTCGTAGTTTTCTGTGGGATGCTATTCATCCCAGTTGTACCCAGGTCTATCGCGGGTAATAAGTAAAATGAAAAATAAACTAATAATATTAAAGAAGGAATAAAACATGGCAAACCACGATGTGGAGGCTAAGAATATGATGATAAAGAAGATGGAAGATCTTCTAATAACTCCTATTTTCGATATTTTTCATGTACAAAGGGCCCAATTGGCAGAAAAGACAGAGTCTCAAAATTCACTTCTTTTCCATTTCAAGTCTAGTATGAGCAGGATCAGGACATGGAACATATCAACAATTAAGAACTTTACTGAGAATCTTATAGAGCGATTCCCAGTTCTGGGTAGTGAATTCGATTCTACATTTGAGGAGCTACAATCCATAACATGTTCAGTACTTAACAGTACATCAACTGTTAACAACTATCATCCCGTTTTAGAGCCCAATCACACATATATACATGAATTCATATCTTCATGTGCTGATGCATTTATTTCATACCCCGAATGGTTTGCTATGGATTCCGATTCTACTGAATTCCAGACATGTAAGAACAATGCTAAAATTCGCATGAAACAGACAAACATAGTAGAAAACACTGTTATGACATTTGTAAAAACATCTCGAAAAGAGGATGATACAGTAGAGGAAAATACATCGAAATATATGTCAGAAGATGACATGGACGGAAGTGAATCAGATCGCTCAGACGAGTCAGTATCATCTTCACTCTCTAGTGAATCCAGTGTGAAGGTCACAAAAAAGATTAACATCAAAAGCGGTAGTGTCACAGAAGAGATACCAGATATGTCTACATTTGAAGATAATGTTGAAGTATCCCAAGTTGTTGCACCACCAGTTATTGATACTTTTGTAGAGAGTAATGACGACGTACAAGTGGATGTGCCAGAGGAGGATGGTGAGACAGGATACACTAGTGAAGGAGGTGATACTGTACTAGACACTAGTGGAGACGAATTTGATGATGATCTATCTGACGCATCTTTATTGTCGGACGACGAGGGTGATGAAATGGATGATGGTGTTTCAGACAGTGAAATCGAAACCAGTGATGACGAGTCTGAACATGAATCTGATATGGAATTCATAGATGATGATTCTGACAATTCAGATGATGATATGTCTGATGAAGAAGAGGAATTTTCATCTGGATCTGAAGGGAGTAGTAGTGAAGATGATAGTGATATGTCAGATCTTGAATCAGGATCGGATGATGGATCTGATTTCGACTCCGAATCTGACGATGATTCGTCTGTTTCATCTGTAGGAACTTTCGATTCCGAGTCAGACTCCGACATTTCATCAGTAGGTACATTTGATTCGGAGTCGGATTCTGACTCTGACATCTCGTTACAATCATGGGAATCTATAAGTGATGGGTCAGAGGGGAGCTACGAAGATAGTGATGACGAATCAGAAGATGATTCAGACATGGAATTATAACACCATCATTGTAACCTCCTTTCGTATTTTGATGTTACACTTGTGTTCGTTAAATTCCATATTATATAGATAAATGC
>JALZVB010000354.1 GCA_023300835.1 Saprospiraceae bacterium
ATGAGAGAAAATGCTCCAGCCTTAGTAGCATCTGCCACAGCTTGAGCTACAGACTTAGTTCCATTTTCGTAGCTAGGCATTTCGAATACACCCATAGGTCCATTCCAAAGTATGGTTTTAGACTTCAAGAGAACATCTGAGAAGTCCGTAGCGGCCTTTTCGCCTATGTCTAGTCCCATCCACCCATCAGGAATCTCTCCGCTGTCACAGGCTTGCTGGTTTGCTTCGTTGCTAAAAGCATCTGCACAGATATTGTCTGCAGGTAAATGTATTTCTACTCCTTTGGACTTCGCTTTTTCCAGTATCTCAGCACATTTCTCTACTCTGTCTGCTTCAAAGAGTGAGTCACCAATTTTACCACCTTGTGCTACAGAGAAGGTATACGCCATACCACCACCTATGATGATATGGTCTGCTATGTTGAGTAGGTTTTCTATGATGAGAATCTTATCACTCACCTTAGCACCACCTACTATACTCGTAAATGGTCGCTCAGGATTACTCATTAGCTTCTTAGCATTAGCTACCTCTTTAGCCATTAATAAGCCAAAGCATTTATCTGAGAACGATTCTGCTACCACAGCCGTACTAGCATGTGCTCTGTGAGCGGTACCAAAGGCATCATTCACATAGACATCACCGTGCTTAGCTAGTGATGCTGCAAATGCAGCATCTCCAGTAGTTTCTTCTTTGTAAAAACGTAGATTCTCTAATAAGTGGATGCTTCCTGCAGGCAAGTCTGTACTAATAGCTGTAGCAGCTTCACCTATGCAATCATCTGAAAAAACAACAGGAGCTCTTGTTATCTTTTCTAGGTGAGGCACAAGGTGCTTGAGCGAGTATTTAGCTTCTGGCCCATTCTTAGGTCTACCTAGGTGAGACATTAGAACTACTGATCCACCGTCTGCTATTATTTTTTTAATAGTAGGTAGTGCGGCCGTCATACGGCTATCATCAGTTATTTGAAAATCACTATTCAGAGGGACATTAAAGTCCACTCTAACGAGTGCTCTTTTGCCACTGAAATTATAGGAATCTACGGTCTTCATTATTTTAAATCTGCAAAAGTTTTAGCAGCATCAAACGCCTCTGCCGCTTCACCTATACGGATGATTTCTACTTTACCCATAAGATCACCACCTTCTATGGCATTAACCACGTCTATACCTTCCACTACATTTCCAAAAACACTGTGCTTACCATCTAGCCAAGCTGTCTCCACGTGGGTGATAAAAAACTGGCTACCATTAGTACCTGGTCCAGCATTAGCCATAGATAATATACCTGGCGCATCATGTTTAAGCTCAGGGTGGAACTCATCACCAAAGTTATAACCTGGTCCTCCAGTTCCTCTTCCTACAGGGCAACCGCCTTGCACCATAAATTCTGGAATGACACGGTGGAATAATAAACCATCGTAGTAACCAGCCTTAGTCAGTTCTAGGAAGTTAGTAACTGTTTTTGGTGTCTTAGAAGCAAATAACGTAATGTTGATTTCTCCTTTGTTGGTCGCTATTGTAACGTCAATATCTTTATCAAATGATGCGGACTCCATCGCCATATTAATGAGCGCAACATCTATTTTATCTACTGCAGACATACTTATTGTTAGTTTGAATAAAAAGCTTAAAAAAGCGGCAAAGTTAAACTTATCTCTGTTTTCCCTACTATTCTTAAGTTAAATTGGCATTAAGCTCCGTCGTTGTTGAGCTTTTATCAGATAAACGCTATTTATGGGCTCAAGTCTTGCTAGTAATTGACTAGGAATTAAAAAATAAACAAAAATAATTAATCAATGTTGCAACATTGATGTTTAAACATCGTTTATTTGAGTGTGAATATTGAAAACAGTATCAAACAAACCAGGTCATTTGACTCCGAGCAACAGCGGGCAATGGTAAATATCATCTATACACATAATTGGTTGAAGGGGAAGATGAAGCCTTTTTTTGATGGATATGATATAACAGGTAAGCAGTATAATATTTTACGTATCCTCAAAGGTGCAAGAAAACCGGTTAGCGTTTCTTTTATCAGAGAAAGATTATTAGATAAAGACTCTGACGTATCTAGGATCGTCAATAGAATGGAAACCAAGGGGCTTATTATTAAAAAAAACTGTGCCAAGGATAAAAGATTGGTTGACCTCGAACTGTCGCCAGATGGAAATAAATTGCTGGATACAGTTTCCGTAAAACTTCAAGGTTCAGATAAGTTACTCGAGAGTCTTGACGAAGCTGAAATCATAAAATTGAATGCGCTTCTCGATAAACTGAGAAGCGAATAAAGTATATTATAATTATTAAATTCAGAGTATAAACATTAACGACATGAACAAAACGATGACATTATTTATGATCCTATTAGTAGGGATGTTAGTTACTTCTTGCCAGAATGCACCCAAAGGAGTGGAAGCGACTACTAAGGCAGCTGCAGCTGTAAAAAAAGCATTACCAGCGGCTAAAACATTTAAAGTAAAAGCAGGATCTCAAGTGATGTGGACAGGTTCTAAGATAGGAGGACAACACATGGGAACATTGAACATTACAGAGGGATCGGTTTCTACACAAGCAGGTAAGGTTACTAGTGGTAAATTTACAATTGATATGAACAGTCTTACTTGCACTGACTTGAAAGCTGGTGAAGGAAAAGAAAAATTAGAAGGTCACTTGAAGTCAGCAGACTTTTTTGATACCGCTAAAAGCCCAACGGCTACTTTTGTTATTACTGAAGCCGGAGGCGGAAATATAACAGGTAATCTTACGATGAAAGGTATTACTAAATCAGTTACTTTCCCTTCAGCAGTAATCGTAAGCCCACAAGGTGTATCGGTTACAACACCAGATTTTTCTATTGATAGAACTAATTGGGGAATTCAGTATGGTTCTGCAACTTTTATCGATGGTCTTAAGGACAAAGCGATCAATGATAAAGTAGGATTGAAGATTGTACTTCAAGCAGGATAGACTATCACAGAATAGTTTATAACATTTGAGTATTTAGCTTTTTTATAGCTAAATGAAAAACAATAATAAATAAGAGATTTCTCCTTCACTGGAGGAATCTCTTTTTTATAAAAAGCGTTTTTTTAAAGATGACTCAACGAATTACATTTTTACAAATGGAACTTGATAAACCTTACCTCTATAATCAACACCTATCAACAGGTAGTAGCCAGGTTGTAATGTAATGACTTCAATCCTATGCTCAGGATTAGATGGTGTTAGAACGACTTTACCAGAGATATTATAAATAGATATTTTTTTCAATTCAGGACCTGCTATATCTAGATAAGTATTTGTTGGATTAGGATACAACGTAATTGTGTTTTCTAGTTCAACACTATTGGTAGAAACCGTTTCTCTAAAACCTAGATTGTCGATTAAGGTAACGTCAAAGTCGAGAAACCTAATAGCATCATTGTCGAGTCCAGTTTGATTTATAAATATCATACTAAGGCGACCTTTATAATCGGTCGGTAATTCTACATTATGGTTTTGTAATTCGCCTTCTGTTTGTCCACCTATGATAACGGAATCTTTTTCTACTCCTTCCCATTTCACCATAAATGAACTGCTGAGTTGATCCGTAATAGTGGCAGCATCATTTCTGAATTGTATCAAATCAAAAGTTAAGATATTAGATCCATCTGTGAGGTTAACACAGGCATCAAGTGTGCCTGAAGTGTTGAATTGATCATTGCCAGAATAATTAACAAGACTGTCAGGACACAGATAATTAACTTGTTGGCTGAGCATTCCAGTATAGGCCAGGTAGTTATTGTTTTCATATTGATATTGTCGCTCAGAAGCGTTCGTTCGGATGGAAAGGAAGTCATCGAACACCTCATCTGATGTTTCAAAAGTATTTATATAACTCCCTGTAATCGTTTCTAACAACGGAACGGTAAAAGATATGGAATGAACAGGATCGACGGAAGACCCAATAAACAGATTAGCAATGACACGACCACTCCGATCTAAGTCTGTAAAATCTATGTTCATAATGGGTAATGTCAATGTCAGATTAGGTCCGATTTTATTACTTATAGCATCTGTATGGCTGATTATTTCTATGCCAGTTTGTTCATCTATCAATTGTAT
>JALZVB010000355.1 GCA_023300835.1 Saprospiraceae bacterium
TATATACTAGATCCTAGAATATTTCAATCCGAGTTACCTATCGGTGTACCCAAATGTGGAAGGCATAGAATTGCATTCTACTTAGAAAGTCTTATTGATCTTAGAGAGAAGTTTATTGAACTTGGATCTAATCTTTATATAAGGGAAGGGCTGCCAGAAGAAGTTATCCCACAGCTTGCCCAAGAATTAAAAACCAGATATGTATACTGCAACAGAGAACGAACTCATGAAGAAGTTGATGTCCAAGATGCTATGGAACAGAAGCTCTGGGAGATAGGCCAAGAGATGCGTTACTACAGAGGGAAAATGCTTTATTATACGGCAGATCTTCCATTTCCGATTTCTCAATGTCCTGACAACTTTACACAGTTCAGAAAAGAAGTAGAAAAATTTGTACCTGTAAGACAGCCCTTACCGAGTCCGAGTTTTGTAACGCCACTTACGTTAGAATTGGATATTGGAGATATTACTACAATAAGCTATGATTTAGATACCAGCTTCCAGCAGAGTCACAAAACGCTAAAAGGTGGTGAAACACAAGCTCTGAAAGAGTTAAAATACTATATATGGGAATCTAACCTAATAAGTTCTTATAAAGAAACCCGTAATAACTTGATGGGAAGAGATTTCTCAAGTAAGTTCTCAGTATATCTTAGTTCGGGATCTTTGTCACCTAAACTAATTTATGCGGAAATAAAGAAATACGAAGCCAGTGTTGTTAAAAACAAAAGCACGTATTGGTTGACTTTTGAACTTATGTGGCGCGATTTTTTCAGACTCATGGGCAAGAAGCATCAAAACAAAATATTCAAAATATCTGGTACTAAAGATGTCAATATAGGTGATTCTAAATTCAACGATGATATAGAATTATTCGAACAATGGTCGAGTGGTACTACTGGAATTCCATTCATCGATGCCAACATGAGAGAACTTAACGCCACTGGTTTTATGAGTAACAGAGGTAGGCAAAATGTGGCATCATTTCTTGTAAATGATCTTAATATTAATTGGTTGTGGGGCGCACAATACTTTGAGTCACTCCTTATAGATTATGATCCATGTAGTAATTACGGCAATTGGAACTATATAGCTGGTGTAGGAAGTGATCCAAGAGAAGATAGATACTTTAATATTCCGTTACAAGCCAAACGGCATGATCCTAAAGCTGAATTTATATTACACTGGATTCCAGAGCTTAAATCAGCTCCTTTAGCTTATTTGTTTAACCCATTCATGAGCAGTGACACGGAGATGGCACAGTGGGATTATCCGCAACCCTGTATTGAGATAAATGGATGGGACTAGGCTAGGTTCTGCTGTCATTAAGTATTATACCATCTGACATTTCAAGACATCTGTCTGACATGCCGGCAAGCTCTTCATTATGTGTTACAATAACAAAGGTTTGATTGAGGTCTTTCTGCATCTCGACAAACAATTGATGCATTTCTTGAGAGCTTTTGGTGTCTAAATTTCCGGTAGGTTCATCAGCAAATATAATAACCGGATCATTGATCAATGCTCTAGCAACTGCAACGCGTTGTTGTTCTCCTCCTGATAACTGACTAGGTTTATGGTCTTTTCTATCAACAAGTCCCAAGTATTCTAATAAACCCAATGCTTTTTTCTCAGTTTCTTTTTTCGATCTTTTATTAATAAGGGCAGGAATCGATATGTTTTCTAATGCCGTAAACTCATTAATAAGGTGATGAAACTGAAAGACAAACCCGATTTTCTCATTCCGTAGCCTCGATAATTCTTTTTTCTTAAGCTTGTTAAGCTCTATGTTATCAAGAAAAACAGAACCTTTATCAGACTTGTCAAGTGTACCTAGTATATGCAACAAGGTGCTTTTACCAGCACCAGACTTACCTATAATACTTGTTATACTTGATTTTTCTATTTCTAAAGAGACTCCTTTGAGCACATCAAGCCCCTCATAAGATTTCCATATGTTTTCCGCTCTTAGCATTAGTATCGAAATAGAGGTTATTTGTAAAGAAGAATTCCACCAAACATAGCCCTATTTATGCAATTATCAATAATTCCCAATAATATCGAGCATATCATTTATCATGTTGCTTCAGAAGTTTAATTTTGAGGTGATATGAATATTCTGCAACTGTGTAAAAAAGTACCAAGCCCTCTCAAGGATGGCGAGTCAGTTGCAATCTATCATTTATCCAAAGGTCTCGTAGAAATTGGAAATAATATCAGCTTACTCAGTTTCAACACGATTAAGCATCGTGTTGATCTTACGGCGAATCATCCGGAGTTAGATCATTTTGATTCAGTGACATCAGTTTATTTAGATAACACAGTAAAAGTAATCCCTGCTTTTATGAATCTATTTTCAACACAGTCATATAATGTATCAAGATATATTTCTGAAGCTTATAAAAGTGCACTTATCGGAAAGCTAAAGGACACTAAAATAGATGTTGTTCTTGTTGAGTCGCTTTTTATGGCACCATATGTTGAAACCATAAGAAATTATTCTGATGCTATAATTGTGATGCGCTCACATAATCTTGAATACGAAATATGGGAAAACCTTACAAAAGAATCTTGGCCCAGTTTGAAATCAATATATTACAAGCTATGTGCTAAGCGTCTTAAGAAATACGAATATCAGATGCTACCTCAATATGATTGCGTATTGGCTATAAGTCAAGAAGATGAAAAGAAGTTTCCTGCTTCGGAAAACATTATATGTGCGGCGCCAGTTGGTTTAGATCTTCTAAAATACGTACCGAGTTATAGCGAACCTGCAGAGGGGCTGCGATTAGGATATATAGGTTCGTTAGATTGGAGGCCTAATCAAGAAGGCTTAAATTGGTTTTTGGATAACTGCTGGGCTAATATTAGAGTTGAGATGCCGAGTGCTTCGTTTACCTTAGCGGGTAGAAATGGGAATGAACATTATGCTAATCTAGACCTTGATGGTGTCAAGTTTTTAGGTGAAGTAGATTCATCTATTGATTTCATTAATTC
>JALZVB010000356.1 GCA_023300835.1 Saprospiraceae bacterium
AGCGGATGAGAATCACCTTTGAACAGCCTAGACTTTTTGTTACTTTTTCGGCGATGGAAAAAGTAAAAAGGCCAAAATTGAAAATCAGCTACCAAGCTATCTACTCACTTGTATTAAGCAACATCATCCTCCTAAGCTGGAACTAACTAAACAGAGAGTATATACTCTTATTAAATTGTCTGAACTATGATTATCATGATGAACGAAGGTTTCTACACCAGCAGAATTATAGGTCCTAATTGGACCTATAAAGTGAGAGACCCGTTTCATCAGAAACGGCATAGAGCCTGGCAGTTTAAGACCCTGTAAATTAGAACCATCACCTAACCACCAACTTCCCTCCAAACACAAATACCCCCATATCCCGAATCTCATAAACATAAACCCCACTATCCAGTCCTTGTACATCAATTGTATTCTCTTGCCCATATACACGTTGAGATAGCACCTCCTGAACCTGTGTATTATAAAAACGGATATAAGCCCGCTCAGGCATATATTGCGCTAGAACAAGACGCGTATAATCCACGGCGGGATTAGGAAAAATAGAAACTTGTGGAGAGATGGGAAGATCAGAAGTAGCAACAGTACCCAACATTATAGTCTGACAAGAACTGTCCTGACTATTCGCATTACTGACGGTAAGACAAACCTCATAAGTCCCATTACGGGCATAACTATGAATAGGATGTTGCTCCGTAGAAGTCATCCCATCACCAAAATCCCACTCCCAACTCTCTGGCCTGAAATAAGAAACATCCCAGAACTGAAAATCACTATGCACCGTCGTATCTTGCTGATACCAGAAACGAGAAACAGGATTGTTGTCTATGCCTAGCGTATCACAGGCAGAGCCGTCTAGAGGGCCTAGACGGATGGTGTTGAAGTTGGGGATTGTACCAGAATGGAATTTGGGCATTTTTATGGCTTTTAACTCCACATCACAGTCAGTTCCTTTTCTGTTAGGATGATTAATACGATCTAACTCAAAACATTGACCTCCGAAACTAATATAGATAAGATTATCAGGTCCACGTTGCATCTGTCCGAAGGAAGGTGTAAAAGAAGGAATATCACAAAGGGTGGTATCTTGTATAGCTACAGGAGTTTTACTGGCCAGAACATTAGCAGCATCACTGTCATATTGATAAATAGTAGTTGAAGTAGAAGTATAAAAGAATCTACCTTCTGAAGCCCATTCTGCGCCACTCCAAAAGGCATCATCTTCTCCTTCTTCAATAATAAAATCTGATAGTGTTCCATTACATCTATCAAATCTGGTATGTACTGTTTGATTAAATATCGTTCCGTCAACAATATACCCACCATGTATAATAAATTGATCTCCCTGTGGTGAAAATTTAGATTGTCCTCCCATATCCCTTAGTTGAAAAGGTAATGTGTTAGTATACTGTAGTGAAAGTCCAGAGGGCTCCATCAAGTAAGACAGAACACTGTCTCTTTTAAATTGTAATACCCACCAATCTCTGCCATTGGCATGTTTACAGGCTGTAATTTTCCCATGTGACCATATCCGATCATTGACAAGACTATCTTTATAGCTAAGTTCCCATTCTTCTGAACTATTTTTAATAGTCAGTGCAGATAATAAACTATAATGATCTGTTTCTCTCATATCTTCATAATTATGATATAGCATAAGAAATCTATCTTGATAACTAGGATATAGTATAAAGGCACAGCCTTGTATTAATCTAAAGCCTGTCGATCTTATTTCATTAATTTCATTTCTCCAAGATAAATCAAACCACCTGAGTCCCTCATTAATCATTTCACCATTTGTGATAGGCAAGTGATCAGAATCATGTATGGATTGTCCATTACAATACAAATCAAGCTGTCCGTTATTATCACATAAGGATGTATTTAATTCCTTAAAATCTAATGTCAAAGATTCATCTGCGTAAAATATTGGCGGTAGAATATTAAAGTCAAGAATATTTGCTCCACATGCTTCTATAAGATCATCAGGTAATGTATTACAACTATCTATACGGGACCAGTTGAATATCCATTGATGATCTTCTTTTTGAGATAAAAGCGGTGAGATCAGCATCTGTGAAAAATAAAACAGGAGTATCAAAGGAATGTGGCTTTTCATCTTTGAGATTATAACGATGAATATAAATAGAAAAGAGATAAACAAACAATAGCTGGATAGTCGTAATATCCGATAACATAAACATTATTGTAACGCTTAATTTTTCCTTAGTTTTTTTGGATAAACGCCTACCCCACCATCAATGCGCCAAACCGGGCTTCTATTCTTCCATTAATATTACGTGTAGGAATAGATCTGAATCGGAGAGCTAACCTTATTTTCAACCTATCATTAAAGATAAAGTCTTCTATATTTGATAGAGATGGGTTGAGTCTTATTTCACTTTTATTTCCGAAAGGGATACGTTCTATAAAAAATATCTCTTTAGTGTCTAGGTCGTCTACTGGATTTATAACATCAATGATGATTTCATCTATAAAGTCCAGATCTGGAGCAAGACCATCTCTCGATATCATAAGTGCCGTATTAGCTCTTACAAAGTCTACATCGGCTTCAGAAAACCCAATATTACCCAGTTGAAAGGTGTACGGAAATAAGATTTCTGTTTCAAAGAAAAGGGTTCTCTCAGGGCTGGAGCCAGCCAGAATAGTGAAATCTATTATTGTATCTATATCAAAGAGCAGTTCATCACTAGTGCAAGATTGAAAAAATAGGCCTGTAGTCATGAATATAGATAGGAGAAGCGCTTTTATTTTCATAAATTCAATATTATATCGTGTTATATACATCAAGAGAAACGGGTCAGAGATTACTTTTATTCCTTTTCAATATGATTAAGTATTAAGCAAGTGTAAAGATGGTGATAAAAATATAAGCATATGGGTACGCATAAGGTTTCCAATATAACGGATGAGGTTCAGAGACAGAATTTTATAAAGTCGCTACTCAATGATATGCGTTCATTAGAACACATGTTAGCGCATGACATGTTTGAGAAAGGGATCACAAGATTCGGTGCAGAACTAGAGATGGCACTTATCAATAAGCAGACTCTCAAGCCACAGAATATAGCCATGAAGGTTATTGATGACATGAAGCATCCGAGTTGGTTAGATACAGAGTTAGCACAGTTTAATCTGGAGTTGAATCTGACGCCTCATGTTATAACTGGCAACCATTTTGAAAAGATGGAAAAGGAGATATTTTCCTACCTTTCGAAACTAGAAAAAGCGCTGTCTAAGTACGATAGCACCTACATATTAACAGGAATACTACCCACAATACAGAAGTTCAACCTAACACTGAATAACTTAACGCCTAAGGACAGATATCTGGCGCTTATGGAGGCTATAAAAGCGCTTAATCTCCATCAGGATTTTGAGTTAAAGATTTTCGGTATTGATGAATTATTTATTAAGCATGATTCCCCACTTATAGAAGCCGCTAATACGAGCTTCCAAGTACACCTACAATGTGATGCGTCTAACTATGTGCAACAATATAATACAGCGCAGACATTAGCGGCACCCGTTATGGCTGTAGGCGCTAATTCTCCGTTGGTTTTCGGTAAGCGCTTATGGCATGAGTCACGTATAGCCATGTTTGAGCAGGCGCTTGATACACGTATCACGCATGATCATATGAGAGAGCAGAGTACGCGGGTCTCGTTTGGAAAAGACTGGTTGAATGGTTCCATCTTGGACATATATAGAGAAGATATTGCTCGGTTCAAAGTACTATTGAGTACCGTTATAGAGAAAGACAGTTGGGAACAGATACTCAATGGAGAGACACCGGATCTACAAGCATTACTAGTACATAATTCAACTGTGTACAGATGGAATCGGCCACAGTTTGGAAAAGATAGTAATGGTATTCCACACCTCAGAATAGAAAACAGGGTACTTCCTGCTGGACCTACCGTAATAGATCAGATGGCCAATGCAGTATTCTGGTTAGGGATGATGAAGGGCATGTCTGATCAGTATCCAGATGTAAGAAAACAGATAGAATTCTCTGCGATAAAAGACAATTTTGGTAGGGCTGCTAGGTTTGGTTTAGAAGCTGATTTTACTTGGTTTAAGAATAAGAAGATCCATGTACGAGAATTAATATTAAAAGAATTACTACCACTTGCCAAAGAAGGCCTCAAATCATATAAAGTAGCTGGTTCAGATATTTCTAAATATCTAGGTGTTATAAAAGATCGTGTAAAAAAGAAAACGAATGGTGCTACTTGGATTCTAGATTCGTACTCTCATCTTCTTAAAAATAAAGTATCCCGTGACGAGACACTAAGTGTATTAACACATGCTATCATGAAAAACCAACATTCAAACGAACCAGTACATAAGTGGAAAAAAGCGGACCTTAAAGATCTGCCTGAGTACAAACCGCTAGAACTTAAGGTGTCAGAGTTTATGCAGACAGATTTAGTTACTGCTCATAAAAGCGATCTTATAACGTTGGTTGCAGAGATAATGGATTGGCGGAGAATTAGATTTATGCCTGTAGATGACGCAGAGGGTAACTTAGATGGATTGGTGACAGCTAGACTCATTACAAGGCATCTTATGAATAAGTCTGCCAATGATGATACGGTAACTCTGGTAGCTGATCTCATGATCAAAAAACCGATTACCATCAAACCAGACACGAGTATCATGGATGCGCTCAAAATCATGCGAAAGAATGATATAAGTTCTTTGCCAGTTGTACAAAACAAAGTACTTGTCGGTGTGATTACTGAGACTGACTTTCTAGATATTACAAGTAGGTTATTGGAACGTTTACATACAGACGTTAAGGCCAAGTAATGGTTGTTGCAACTCACCTAGGTTTTAATACTTTTGTGTATCCGTGTTTCTCTGGAGTTTATAAATGTCTTGGTTGAGAGTATTAATTGTTTTAGTCTGTATCTTTTGCCATAACTTACTGCCTGCACAGTCTGAGTACAGTTATAGTTATACGGAAGAGAGCAGGATGGTGTATAAAAACATCATTGATCTCAAATTGGAACTGGCCAGGACACAACTCGACCAGTTCCAAAGGTCTGATTCCAAGAACCTATCATGGTTACATATCGCTAATTATATTGATTTCTTTGAATTGTTTATAAGTGAAGAAAGGGATCAATTTGAAAAATTAAAAAAACATCAGGGACAGCGATTAGATGTATTAGATAAGCATTTATCTAATAATAATCCCTACAAGAGATTTGCGAAAGCTGAGATAAAGTTACAATGGGCATTGACCAAAGCTAAATTTGGGCAGACATACAAGGCCGCAAGAGATATCTACGGTGCTTACAAACAGCTTGAGGATAACAGAGCAGACTTTCCAGACTTTATATATAATTACAAAAGCCTGAGCATCATACATTCACTCATAGAAACGGCAGATATGCCGGGTATAATCAAGTACGTTTTTAACCTAGATGGTTCAATAGAATTAGGTCTTGAAGAAATAGAAAAGGTGCTTGATTATAAAAAAGATGTTGCCGAGGAAGCATATATATTTCTTGAAGAAACAGATGCCATTTATGCTTATATACTTTTCTATCAAGCCAATAGGCAGCAAGAAGCATGGCGGTTTATTTCTGAAAGCTCATTGGACCCATCTACAAGTTTGCTTTCTACTTTCTTGACATCCAAGCTAGCCATGAGAACGGGGCAAAATGACCTAGGACTTGATTTTCTAAGTAACCGTCCTGACTCAGAGGCATATGCTACATTTGAATATCTTGATTATCAAGAAGGTTTGTGCCTGTTGAGAAAATTAGATTCTAGATGTGTTCCTAAATTAGAAAACTTTGTCAACAATTTCAAAGGGCAACATTATATAAAGGAGGCTTATCAAAAACTAGCATGGGCGAGTTTGATATTTGAAAATGATACTCTAGGATATTATAATCATCTGTCGCAAATAGGCTCTCATGGACAGTCCCTAGTAGATGGCGACAAACAAGCTTCTAAAGAATTTCAACGTAAACAACTACCACAGATAGGACTGCTTAAAGTGAGATTATTGTTTGACGGTGGATACTATACAAGAGCAGCTGAAGAACTGTCAGCGTTACAGGAATTAGAGAATAGTAAGTATGCTCTAGAGTATCATTACAGACTGGGTCGTGTAGAAGATAAGAGAGATAACCGGAAAAGAGCATTATATCATTACGGGAGAACTATCGAGCTAGGTAAGGGAAGTGATAAGTATTTTGCTTGTAATGCGGCCTTGAAAACTGGCTTGATCTATGAAGGTCAAAACCAATGGCATAGCGCTGAGAAATATTATAAATACTGTAGAACATTGTATCCAGATGAGTATAAAAATTCGCTACATCAGAAAGCAAAATCTGGACAAGAGAGAATAAAGAAATTTCTAAAATAGGTAGTACTAAAATAGATAGGTCCCCAAACTTTTTTGGGGACCGTATCCTTAACACCCTTAATATTGAGAAATTTAATTGTTAGTCTCTTTGTTGATACAAACATACGGGCACATTTCAAGTTTGGCAATTTTTTTGAATGATAAGGACCTTAGTGATCATCATTAGACAAAAGGTTAAAAAGTATATATATAAATAGGGGTAGTCAGAGGGTGACTAATTGATATGTGTAAACAATTGACTGTCAGGAATTGCGGGTTAGTAAAATCAATAAATTTGATGACCAGTGTAAATGGGGCTACAAATTCCTCTAGTTATTCGGCGTTAACTATTGGCGATAATTTTTAGGTTTTGTAAGTCCTCATCAATTTCCTCAAGTATAGTCGATATTGTTTTTGCTGAAACTTTCTTTGGTTGACCGTAAATCAATTTTGAATTGAATGGAATAATTAAACTGTCACCTTTAGGCATTGCTTTACCCATTCCTTTCATATACGCTGGAATGATACAGGTGTCTGGTCTTTGTGTTAGAATCATTGCAATCCCAGGTTTTAATTTTTGCTCTATTTCAGGTTCTCCTCTTGTCCCTTCTGGAAATAATATTAAAGAATAACCTTTGTCAAGGGCGGCAATCATGTTATAGATAGGGTCCTTTTCAATATTAGCTTATCTCGTTTTCTGTTTATTAATAGCGTATTAATAAAGGTATTGCTAAACCAAGTTGAAAGTTTTGTTTTTCCAAAGTGATCTTTAGCTGCAACAGGTTTTAGATTAGGCAAGACACTTGAAGGTACAGATGCTAACAATGTCATTGTATCCAAGTGACTGTTGTGATTAGCAACAATAATGAATTGTTTATGATTTTTTAAAAAATCAGCATTGTCAAATTTGACACCAACTATAAGTTTGAGCTAAAACTCACAAGCAATGTAACTTCCTAAGGATTGGTCTTAACAAACCTCAAAAGTTTGGTTTTAATATCATACCATCTCCTTAACCAACTCTAATTCTCGTCCCATATATACAAGCGTATCACCTTCATTTACTTTCATTTCTGAATAATCAGCTAATATTATTTTGAACTCACTTGATTCGACATCTTTTATAAATAGAGGGATCGCTTTTCCGTCACTGTTGATCGTTACTAGACATTTATTGAACTGTTCTGTTGATACCATAGGAACTTCATGTATAACGGGATAGTCTCTTGCTACTTCTAGTAGATTGATAAAGTCATCACTCTTAGAGAAAAGTGCATCTGCTATTCCTGTATCAGGATTCTGTAGTTCATTTACGGAAGTTAAACGATATGCGCCATTTTCTCCAAATTGTTTCTTAAGCTCTTTTAAGGCATAATTATTTACATCAGCACTACCTGTTAGTGCCATCATAATACCAACATCATTGAGGTCTGCATTATTGATAAGATCATCCTTAAATATATCTACAACATATGAGTCAATTCCTAACTGATGTGCTTCTTCAATATTGGCACTATTGCTATCAATGAGAACAACATGTTTTCCATTATCCTTAAGGTATTTACCTATCAGTCTACTCGCTCTATGGGCACCGACGATAAGCATACCATTACTTCTTTCCAATAGCACGCCTAATCCTTTTGCTATAAGGCCAGCACTTGTGGCGTTAAGAATTACGGTACCTAATACAATCATAAATACCAACGGGGTAATATATTCTGCGCCTTCAATACCTAGGGTTACTAATCTAGATCCAAATAATGAAGCGATACCTGCTGCTACGATTCCTCTCGGGCCTACCCAACTGACAAACATTTTTTCTTTTGTCGTAAGACTAGACTTTCTTGTACTTAAAAATACGCCTATTGGCCTTAGTAATAATATTATGGTCAAAAATAGAACGCCTACTCTCCAGTCTAGTAGTAGTCTAAGGTCGTCTAGACTCATGTAAGCAGACAGTAATATGAATAGCACAGATATCAATAGTGTACTTATGGATTCTCCAAAGTAGATAATATCGTTTTTATGTGGCATCTCTATATTACCTACAACAGTACCTAGTACGACGATTGTTAATAATCCAGAATCATGTACCAACAAATGACTACCTACAAATACGGCTAATACATATGCCAGTGTAAATACGGTCAATAAGTAATGAGGGACCCAGTTACGTTGTAGAAATATTCTCAATAAGTGTGCAGTAAAGAAGCCTAAGGAACTCCCTACCAGTGCTATCAACATAAACTGTTGAAAGGCATGAGATGTGAATCCCGCTCCGCCTGTATGTGTAATATGTATAAACTCGTATACTAATACAGCCGTCAAGGCGCCTATGGGATCTATTAAGATACCTTCCCATTTCAATAAGGCGGATACATTACGTTTGAGAGGTAAATTCCGCAGTATAGGGCCTATAACCGTAGGTCCTGTTACGATTATCAGTCCTGAGAATAAGAATGATATATCCCAATGTAGTCCCATAATAAAGTGAGCCAGGATGGCGCCACCTATAAAAGTAACCAGGGAACCTATTGTAATCAGGTTAATAATAGAGGGTCCGACCCCTTTTAGTTCATCTTTCTGGAGACTCATACCGCCTTCAAAGAGGATAATACCTATGGCTAATTCTACAAAATGGAACAAATGGATGCTCGGAAAGAGCCCTGTTTCACCATTCCATATGGGATTGAGCCATTTCATGCCATCAACCATCCATAGGGTAGAGAATGGCCCTACGAGTAGGCCTATTATTAATAAAGGCAAAATAGCGGGTACTTTAATACGCCAAGCCAGCCATTGAGCAAAAATTCCAAGAATAATTACACTTGCTAATTCTAACATTTCTTCA
>JALZVB010000357.1 GCA_023300835.1 Saprospiraceae bacterium
ATGAGCTTCTTAAGCTAAGCCACGCTTTACGGCAATAATGCGTCGTAAAAAAGGGTAAATCATCTTAAATAACAGGTTTAAAAACATCTAGCTATCAATATGCTGGCAGATATATGACCTAACATTATATCAATAGAGCTATCTTGCAGGTTCTATAGTTCTAATGACAACAAAGCCATAACATGTTTAAATTTCTTAAGAAGGTATTCGGGACCAAATATGATAAAGATGTGAGATCAATATCTCCATATGTAGATAATACCAATGCGTTCTATGAGCAATATAAATCCCTATCTGATGATCAATTAAGGGACAAAACCCTTGAATTCAGGGAAAGAATCGCGACTTACCTAGCTGATATCGACGCTGAAATAGATAAACTCAAGGAAGAAGCTCGTCTACAAGAAGATCTGTCTCAGACTGAGGAAATCTATAGACAAATTGACACCTTCAAAGAATCTAGAGATAAACACTTAGAAGAAATACTGCTAGAAATACTGCCTGAGGCATTTGCTGTAGTAAAAGAAACGGCTTATAGGTTCTCTAATAATACAGAAATCAGAGTTACGGCTTCACAATTAGATAAAGATTTGGCGGCAGCTGGAAAAGATTTTATCTACATGGATGGCAGCGATACAGCTGTCTACAAAAACAACTGGACTGCCGCAGGTGGAGACATCGTATGGAATATGGTACATTATGATGTACAGTTGATAGGTGGTTATGTACTGCATAGTGGTAAAGTAGCAGAGATGCAGACAGGAGAAGGAAAAACATTGGTGGCGACACTACCCGCTTACCTGAATGGAATTTCTGGTCAAGGCGTTCACGTCATAACAGTCAATGATTATCTAGCCAAAAGGGATTGCGAATGGATAGGCCCGATTTTCCAATTTCTACACCTGACAATAGATTGTATAGACAAATATAAGCCACATACTCCTGAGAGAGTGGCGGCATATAAATGTGATATCACTTATGGAACCAACAATGAGTTTGGTTTTGATTATCTGAGAGATAACATGGTGCGGTCAGAAGAAGAAAAGGTACAAGGGAAACATCATTTTGCGATGATAGATGAGGTCGATTCAGTCCTTATTGATGATGCCAGAACACCACTTATTATATCTGGACCTGTTCCTAAAGGTACTGAAGAACAAGATTACCAAGTTCTAAAGCCTAAGGTAGAAAAGCTTATCAATGCGCAGAGAAAACTGGCAACAGACTATTTGACGCAAGCTAAAAAATTATTCAAAGCCGGTAACGCTGGTATAGAAGAAGGAACGGCAGGTATGTTTCTATTGAGAGCATTCAGAGCCCTTCCTAAATACAGACCTCTCATAAAGTTTCTAAGTGAAGAAGGCGCTAAGTCTCTGTTACAGAAAACAGAGAACCACTATATGGCTGAGCAGAATAAGCATATGCATATCGTAGATGCTGAATTACTGTTTACAATAGACGAGAAAAACAGAGGCGTAGAACTTACAGAACTAGGTTCAGAGTTTCTTGCCAAAGGTGAAAATGATACGGGCTTTTTTGTAATGCCTGACATTGCTACTGAGATGCAAGATCTCGAACAAGAAGGCATTGACACTGGCGTAGATATGACTGAAGCTAAGTCTAACCTTATCCAAGATTACTCTATCAAGTCAAGAAGACTACATGGTGTAAATCAATTACTAAAAGCTTATACGCTTTTTGAAAAAGAAGAAGAATATGTTGTTATAGATGGTCAAGTAAAGATCGTAGATGAGCAGACAGGTCGTATGATGGAAGGTCGTAGATACTCTGATGGTCTACACCAAGCGCTAGAAGCAAAGGAAAATGTAGAAGTCGGAGATATTACACAGACCTATGCAACGATAACATTACAGAACTATTTCAGAATGTTCCATAAGCTGTCTGGGATGACTGGTACAGCAGAAACAGAAGCTGGAGAACTCTGGGAAATATACAAATTAGATGTTGTCGTAATTCCTACCAATAGGCCTATCGTAAGGGATGATAGAGAAGACCTTGTATATAAGACAGGTAGAGAAAAAGTAAATGCCGTAATAGAAGATATAGAGAAATTAACCGCTCAAGGTCGTCCCGTACTTGTAGGTACAACGACAGTAGATATCTCAGAGAAACTGAGTAGAATGCTTAACCTGAGAGGCATAACACATAATGTCCTTAACGCCAAGCAACACCAGAGAGAAGCCGATATCGTCGCTGCTGCTGGAAAGCCTGGCGCTGTTACCATTGCCACTAACATGGCCGGTAGGGGAACAGATATAAAGTTATCTGAAGAAGTAAAAGCTGCTGGAGGACTAGCGATAATAGCGACAGAGAGACATGATTCTCGTCGTGTAGATAGACAGTTGAGAGGTAGAGCTGGTAGACAAGGAGATCCAGGATCTTCTCAATTCTACGTGTCTCTAGAGGACAAACTCATGCGTCTATTCAACTCAGATAGAATATCCAAGGTTATGGATACTATGGGTCACCAAGAAGGTGAGGTTATCCAACACAAGATGATAACTAAGTCTATCGAACGTGCTCAGAAAAAAGTAGAAGAAAACAACTTCGGGATACGTAAGAGACTCTTAGATTATGATGATGTGATGAACATCCAAAGAGAGGCTGTTTACAATAAACGTAACAATGCGTTATCTGGACAGAGACTTTCTGTAGATCTCTACAACATGATTATGTCTCTTACTGAGAGCATGGTCGAAGATCATAAAGCAGGTGGAGACTTCAATACTTTCAGAAACGATAGTTTAGGAATACTTGCTACTGAGCCTGGAGTTGATGAACTAACATTCAATCAAGGAAATGTAAAAGACCTTGTAGGTACTTATCAGCAACATGTTCTAGAAGCTTACGAAAAGAAGTCTAGTCAGATCAACGAAATTCTTCTTCCTATCATCAAGTCTGTCCATGAAAAAGATGGACATAGATACAAGCGTATTTCTATCCCTTATATCAACTCCGCAAGAGAGAAACAACTTAATATCGCCGCAGATCTAGAAACAGCCATCAATACTAATGGTGAATCTGTCATGAAGGATATCGAGAAAGCGATAGCGCTGGCTCTTATAGATGAGAACTGGAAAGAGCACCTCAGAAACATGGATGAGTTGAAGGATTCTTCTCAGGCGGCATCATTCGAGCAAAAAGATCCACTCGTGGTTTACAAGATGGAAGCTTACAACGCGTTTGAAGAATTGGTGTATCAGATCAATCGTGATGTTATGTCATACCTCATGGGCGGCAAACTGATGCTACAGAGACCTGATGAAGTAAGAGAAGCGACGAAACAAAAGAGAACTGACTTCAGAAATGTAAAGACAAGTAGAGCTGACGAAGCTAGAAATAGAGCAGCTGCCGCCGCTGGACAATCAGAAAGACAAAGACCCGAAACATTCAAAAGAACAGAAAATAAAGTGAAACGTAACGACCCATGTCCATGTGGAAGTGGTAAGAAGTACAAGCAATGTCACGGCAAATAATCTAAAAATAAAAAAATGAAGTTTCCTAAAATTCTTTTTGTACTCAGCTTACTATTTTTAGCCCAGCTGGCAGAGGCTCAAGTTATACTGAACGAAGAGGCCGCTGTAACAAGGCTTATGGAAACTTATAGAAGTCACCATCTTAAGAAACCACAGGTACGTGGCTGGCGTATACAGGTACTGACAACCACAGATAGATTCAAGATGGAGACGGGGATGAAGCAACTAGATTTGCTATATCCCCATTATGATTACAAATGGGAACACAATAACCCTTACTATCAATTGCGTATAGGAGCATTTGAAAAGAAGGCTGACTTAGAAGCTTTGGTTTTAGAATTAAAAAAAGATTTCCCTTCGGCACTGCCTATACAAGACGAAATGTCTAAGAGAGAAATCATCGAGTTTGAGAATAGAGTTGTTGTCTTAGAAGAAGAGTAATTTTATACGTTACCCTTTGAGGTCAATAATTATCTATGTCTTATACCAATAAAAGATCGACACTTACACTAGACTGGGTTACCATATCCATCTTTTTTGCGATCGTATTTATTGGATGGCTTATGTTATATACCGTATCATATCCCGTATCTAGTGGCTGGTGGTTTGACTTCAATAGTATTGTAGGTCGTCAGACTATTTGGATCTTTGTATCTATTATATGTTTTATCATATTCACTACTTTAGATTGGCGGATATGGAGTAGTCTAGCCTACCCTGTCTATATTTTTACTACCTCGCTCCTATTATTGGTACTCATTTTTGGTAGAGAAATAAATGGTGCCACGTCTTGGTTTTCCATAATGGGATTTTCTATACAGCCTTCGGAATTTGCTAAAATAGGAACCGCCTTAGGTGTCGCAGCATACTTGGGACAACCCAATATCAATCTTAATAATATAGGAAATGTTTTCATTACGTCTGGGATCGTATTGATTCCTGCATTCCTTATCTTCTTACAACCCGATGCCGGAACAGCACTTATATTCGCTTCTTTTCTTGTCCCCATGTATCGTGCAGGCCTCAATTCATTATTGTACTTACTGGCTTTCTCAGTTGCATTTATATTTATAGGATCTCTAATTTGGTCACCGCTTGTCATGTTGATAATAATAATACTAGCAACATATCTCATCCTTATATATAATTCTAAAGACAACAGATTACCGTTGAGTTTACTACTCTTATTAACCTTGTTTATAGCGGCAAGTTATAGTCACATAGATTATAGATATATCCTCTTGATACTACTAGGCGTAGGTATTTACTTTGCCTATATCGCTTATCGCGAAGCCAAATACAATTTTATTATCGTTACCGCTGTTGTGAGCCTTTTCTCAATGCTATTATCATTCGGTACAGACTGGGCATTCAATAATGTATTGAAACATCATCAGAGAGAAAGAATAAATGTATGGTTGCGACCCGAGCTATGTGACCCACATGGATCGTTGTATAATATTATTCAATCAAAAACAGCCATAGGCTCAGGTGGCATTACTGGTAGAGGCTTTCTACAAGGTAATATGACCAAACTCAATTATGTGCCCGAGCAATCGACAGATTTTATATTCACAATTCTAGGAGAGGAGCAAGGGTTTCTGGGGTCAGCGAGTTTGATAATTTTGTTTCTAGTTTTGCTTTTCCGATTGACCGTTATTGCAGAACGAGCCAATATTCCTTTCATTCGATACTTTGCTTATTCTATAGCTGGTATTTTGTTTTTTCATTTCTTTATCAATATCGGTATGACTATAGGTCTTATGCCTGTGATAGGGATACCATTACCGCTCATGAGCAAAGGTGGTTCATCTATAGTGGCCTTCTCTATTATGTTTGCTATTCTGCTTAAGATGGATAAGTCTCGACAGCGGTAGAGGATTCTCAAGCTACAGGAAAGTCTGAATCAGGATGCTCTCAAGAACTACAAGCCATCACTTAACCCCATAATTATATAATGTTTCACTCCTACTAATTGTGAACCCAATGCATAAACATCATCCTTGTTGAATGCTATTATCATTTACGTTTCTGCAACATATACTTAATAGGTAACGTATACAGAACCTTTACAGGCCTTCCGCGTTGTATGCCAGGTTTCCATTTATCACAGATATAATTCATTCTATTGACGACCCATTGAGCAGAATTTCCGGTTCGTCCTCCTGGGTCTCTATTCAGAACAACAGAACCTATAGAGCCATCTCTAAGTATTGTAAATTGAACAACAGCCATTCCCTCTATGCCTCTTTCTCGTGCTAAGGCAGGGTATTTTAAAGTCTTATAAATGAACTGCAACATCTTAAGCTTTGCACATTCATCCACTTCTTTTTCTTCTAAACCTTGTCCCTCACAACCTGGAAACCTAGGCATACTTTCAACCATTTTGAATTCTTTCTTGTCATCCTGGTTTAAGGTAGAATCCTGAGTCTCAGGTAATTCATTTACTTCGATTGCACTCGTATCAATCTCAATCTCTGTATCTTTATCCTTCTTTCTCAGACTCAGATTCTTACTTATATAAATACTATCTGGAGAACGACAGCCTTCTAGATTGACTTGATTTATAATATTACACCTTCTTTTTATCTTGCTTTCTCCGATATCAATAACGTTCTCTGAAAGATCAATAACGACTTTCTTGTTAACTTCAGTGAGATCCAATGGTAGAGGGCCCGTTATGAAATTTCCATTAAATCGCAATTCTTTTATTTCTGATAAAGCTGAAAATCCATTAGGAAGTGGACCAGAGAGATAGTTGTAATCTAAGTCTATCCATTCAAGGTTCTTTAGTTTGGTGATATTCTTAGGTACGTGTCCATTAAGGTTAGAAAACTGGAAATTTAAACCAATAATCTTCCCTTTCTTACAACTGATATAGTCAGAATTACAAGCATGGGAAATGCTTTCGTATATAGGAATATCAATATTGTCTTGATCTCCTATGAGGTCAGTAATAATCTCATTGAGTAGCTTTACATCAATATCTTGAGCAGACAAGCCCTGAAATGACAGGAAAACAATCAGAATAAAGAAGAATCTATAAATCATAATAGTGTAGTTGTCTCCACAACTTATCTAAAATAGGCCATAATATAAAATAGTTATAAATGATTTAACTATTACTACCCTAAAACATCTATTTATCAGTCCATTATACTTTAGCTATTTACAAATCTCATAAGTGATTATTCCAACAATATCTTCCATACCGCAATTCACTTTTCCTATCTTCGTTCTATAAACTGACAAGGCGACATATGAATTACAATATACTTTCTATGCTAAATAAGTACACTTTACTTTTTACCATTATTATGGTTTCCATTCAAATGGGATATGCCCAAGAGAATGACATCAGTGGAATAGAAGTTTCTTGGGATCAAGACAGATATGCAGACGCATTCAGACAACTGGGTAATGATGATAGTCATGAAGATGCTAATTATACAACAGGCCTACGTATTGGTATCTATGGCGCATATGCCAATCATGTTTACCTAGGCCTTCCATTTGTTAGACAGAAACTAGATGGTTTTCTTGTAGATAGATTATTAGAAAACGGAAGATTCAGAGAATCGTCAGAGTCACATAATTTTGTGTTTACTGTTAATGGTTTTAGCCCATCTGTGATATCAGATACAACGCAGTATTATATAGATCTAGTAGATGACGGTTACAATCTTGCAGATGATAGACCCTTCTCGTCATTTACGGGATTCAGAAGTTCAAGAAGATTAGAAGGGAATAAATTGTTTGCCCATTCTGCTTATCAAATAGACTTGGCAATTAATACCTCGTTTACATTTGGGTTTATGAGCTTGGGTCTAGCCCAAGGCGTAGAAAATCTATTTGGTGGCAACAGACCGAGTGCCATATTATGGGACAGAGATCCCAATGAAGATCACCCGACAGGACAATTGGCACCGAGATTCCTTCCCTTGTTTATGTATTCTATTTCTGCCGAAGCCGTGGTATGGCAACCTATAAGAAAAGTATTATTACAAGTAAGACCTGAGCTTAATCTTGGTTATTATACAAATGTAGGACTGGGTATAGATTTCGGTAAAGTCATGAATGTAGAACATAACATAGATAACCTTGGCTATACTGACACTAATAACCCCAGCTTACTTGCCGTCAATAACGACAACATATCTTTCTCTATTGTAGGAGGGGTTACCATACGGGCGGTATTATTCAATGCACACTTACATGGTTTCTACCGCGACGAAAAAAACGATTACAACAACCTGGGTTCCAAGGTTCTTCTACTCGAAAGTTATGTAGGTGCCAAGCTTCAATTGTTCAAAAAAGTAGAATTTACTTTCTCTGTCAACAGAAGATCTCAAGAATTTGATTCTCCTATAAATGCTAAAGCGCTATGGGGTACAATAGGGATGAAGTATCTTATTGCACCTGAAGGCGAAGGGTGCTATGATTAGGTATTGAAAACGACTAAACTTTTCTAGAATTAATAATGGAAATCAAAAATTGTTTCATTCATTAATAATTTCACAAGAGTTAGATAAACAAAAATGTTGCCGAAAAGACAGCTGTTTCATTGGTAGTAATACAGTTGTGTGGCCTATGACTTTCGTCTCTTCAGTTAAGTTACTATTTGTACAGTTTCTTCATGGAGAGGAGTATTTTATTAAATAAGCCATGTGTTGAGCTACTTATTCAATATGTCAAAAGCTATTCTTTATTAGACTTTCCATTCTTAAGAAAGATCCCTACTAATAAGCCAAAGCCATCCTTTCAGAACGATAGATGATATCTCTATTGCCCCAACCTGGCGCACCCTTTCCATTGACATTTTTATAAAAAATAGTTGCCTCAAATACTTCTTCTTTACTACTCTTATCTACTTCAACAATTTTACAAGAATTCTGACCTGCTTTCTGAATAAACCCTGATGTAATAAGCATGTTATCGTTTGATGGTAGATAATCTACATCACTGATTATCATAGAAAAGAATTCTGTACCTCTTTCTTTCCCATATTGCCATACTTGCTTGACCTCCATATTTTTTTCATCTATCGCATACTCTACTGCCCTAGAGTAACTTGGTTTTTTATCGTAGTTCCTCAAAAATCCATTATCGAATAAAAGTAGATTCCCATTGGGTAACAAACTAGGGCTGTGTTGACTCCAAGGAAAATCAAATCCTTCAGCGCTTTTATTACCTAATTGGACTTCGTTATTGTAAGCTTTTCCAGATTGATCTACCGCCGTCAATAGAAATGGTGCTGTTGGTTTTCCTTTACCATCTCTGCCTGAGTTACCCCAATCTTTATGTGGAGCTAGTATCCATCTAACTTTATCATCTAACCCTAGTTTTACAACGCCTTGACATCTATTAGAAATTATCATAGAACTATCTCTTTTATCAAACACGACACCATTCATGTGCAGCCAATCTTTAGGTGACATGTACGTGTTATCTCTAGTAGCATCAAGGTGTTCTGCTAAGTCCCACTCCTTAATTATCTTATTATTGTTTACATCAAATAACTTAATCCAATCTCCATCAGAAGGAATCCACTTGTCATCTTTAAGTATCTTAACTCCTCTTTTTCCGATAGGAATTAACAATTGTGTTTCTGAGACAGCGGCAACATCGTGATGCATTCCATTATCATTAGATGTATTCACTTTTTTCAATATGTTACCCAACATATCTAATTCATATAAGACATGTCTTCCTATAACAAGAATGTTCCCATTTTTCATTTTCTGAAAGGGTCCTAACATTTTTTTGTGAAAACTGAGATCTAGATACCATCTGATAACACCTGAGTCATCAAATATAAAAGGGCTAGAATTGTATTTTCCTTTTTGCGCCAAATGTAAATCACATGCATGAAAACCATCCACCATCTTAGATCTGTCTATTTTGTTTATCTCAATTTTAGGTAGTGAAAGTGAGATCTTACCCGTTTGGATCTCAATCGAATCTTTAACTCTAATATTGTCTAGATCAAATTCGAGAAGAACCTTGTTTAATTTATTTGGATAGAGTCCAACAATAGCAACTCTATTATTTGTAAGCTTATCATAAGATTGTGTAACTGGATTGACTCCACTGACTGTATACTTTACATTAGTTACTGTGCCCTCAGATTGAATATTGATAACGGAACACAATGGACATATTCCACTAGGATTAACAGTAGATTTTAAGATATACTTGGGGTCACTTTTACAAGCAAAAAACAGAAAAATAAGGATATATAGCAGAAAATTTTTGAATAGTAGATTTGAACTCATTTGGCTTAACGATTTTCCACAAAATACTGAATATAGTATAATTATATTGACTTGAATTTTTAATTTCGCCGCATGACCATAAAACTTATAGGTGCAGGTTTCCCACGTACTGGGACTAACACTTTAAAAAAAGCCTTAGAAATTCTAGGCTTTGAAAAAACCTATCACTTTAAGGAGGTATTAAACAACCCAGATCATCTACATTATTGGGAGAGTATACAGATGAGTGCTACTCTTGATTGGGAAAGTTTATATCATGGATATCAAGCAAGTGTAGATTTTCCTGCCTATGCTTGGTACAAAGAACATATGGTAAAATATCCAGAAGCCAAGGTAATCCTTACTAAACGGCCCTTTGAACAATGGTATGAAAGCGTATTAAACACATTGTATCTTTCACAATCGCAATCTACAGCAACGCTGGCACAAAAACCTGAAGAAAAATTCGATTCCAGATTACTTAAAATTAAAGCTTGTCGAAATTTCGTTAGAAATTTTCTTTGGAAGATTCAGTTTGAAGATCGTTTTACGGACAAACGTTATGTAAAGTCAATTTGGGAACAACATCATATTGATGTTATTTTTTATGTCCCTAAAGAGAAGCTCCTAGTCTATGAAGTAGCAGATGGTTGGAAACCGCTATGTGATTTCTTAGAGAAAGAAGTGCCCAATACTCCCTTTCCTCATTTAAATAAAAAAGGTGACTTTGTTAAAATGATGCAAAACTTAATGAAAGGAGATAAAATATAATTCTACTTCAGTTCTCAACCTTCATCAAAACATTATCAGCTTCACTAAGGCTGATAATAATAAATATCCCCTTCAACTTCCATCCTGAGATCCATCAATCTCAGATAAGTATAATTATTATCAATAATATAGGTTGATGACTTAAACAGCTTTCTAAGTAACCATCCTAAGCCAGATGCAACACTGCCTATAATCACTTCTGTCAAACTCATCTTATAATCTGTCACACCTACTGACCCCAATGCCCCAAAGACAAGCCAAGCCCCACCAAACTTACCAAAGAAATGTCCAGCTACCATAGCTTTCTTATTGACAACTTTGACCTTGAGTATTTCGTCAACGGTTACAAAATCTGACTTTAGTATGATAAGCCCATCTTGAGGTTTTATTTCTTTGATCACTTCATGACGCCAGGCATCAGGATAATCCACTGTAGTGAAGGTGATTCTATCGTTGGGATAGAATTTGATAAATTCCTTTCTATCAGAACCGTATTCCAATTGTAGATATATCAGCTCTTGCGCCGTAGCTAATTGACTACAGAAAGAAAAAAGAAAAATCGAAAATAGTATTCTCACAAATAAGTAAATTATTGTTTATCCAACATAGCATTATAAAATACGGATTGTACTCTAGGTCTATAGTTCTTCCTAGAGAAGACTTTATTCTCCATCGTAGGATAAGTACGATTAGACAAGAAAATATAAATAAGGTCATACTCAGGATCAGCAAATACAGATATTCCAGTAAACCCTAGGTGTCCAAATGCGTTATTGGACACCTCCTCTGCGACATTTTCTGTCTTATCACTATTGAGCTCTTTCATGTCAAATCCCAATCCTCTTCTAGTGGATTTATGGAATCGCTTAGTGAATTTTCTTACAGTCGTTGGTTCTAAGTAACGTTTACCCGCATATGATCCGCCGTTCAATAACATCTGCATAAGTACCGCGAGGTCTTCAGCATTACTGAACAATCCTGCATGCCCTCCTACGCCACCTAACATAGCTGCGCCCATGTCATGCACGTACCCATGCACGTCTTGTAATCTGAAATATTCGTCTTTCTCAGAAGGTATAATTCTGCTTGCAGGAATTCTACTTAGTGGATTATACAAGGTGTTTTTAAGTCCTAGTGGCTTATAGAATTTCTGTGTGACATACGCATCTAGTGGCATCCCTTCCTGTGACTCTATCAATTGTTGAAACAAATAAAACCCTAAGTCTGAATATCTATAATCTCGTGTATCTCTCAGGTCACAATTGTATATGTAACTATAAATCGTATCTACATAATCTTCTCGCATAAATAGTTTGTCCGCCACATGGACATTGTATACACCAGTATTCGTAGTACGAAAACACTTCTCTAGACGCATTGGTTTCTTACTCATGGAGTCCATTGTCTCTTTATAGAAAGGTATCCATCCTGGCAAGCCAGAACTATGTACCAGTACATCTTCTATAATTAGTGGCCCCTTATTAGTTGTGTCTAGAGCAGGTAAATATTTTTCTAAGGGGTGATAGATGTTTATTTTTTCTTGATCACTTAGTTTCATTAGTGCTATCGTGGTAGATAGAATTTTAGTCACAGATGCGACATCATAAAGATCATCTACTTTTACAGATTTCTTTTTCTTATCTGTATGATGTCCATAAGCTTTATTGAAAAATATCTTGCCATTTCTCGCTGCCAATACTTGACATCCAGGTGCTGCTTTCTTATCCAACATCTCTTGAACTATAGTATCTATCTTAAGCAATGAAGCAGACGACATCATAACTTCTTCTGGCGTAGCATAACCCAGCCTGCCTATACTTGCTGTCGTTATTCCTGCGCCATAGGGAAATGTACTGTGAGCGGTCACGGGGAGTTTTCCGCTCATTTCTGTCACCCCCATTATAGCTTGAGCAGATACATTTTCCATTATGCCATCCTCCTCATAAGCCTGAACGATAGTGGGTATCATATGGAAAAACTTCAGTGCATAAGGAGATCCGTTATTTACAAGGATCACTTTGTGACTACTATTGAGCTTATATATTAAATCAAACTGATCTTTACTTATTCCAAAGTCTTTCTTAGATGAAATGGATTGATCATGAAGACTTATAATTACAATATCAGATCCTGACAATTGCTTATTTAACAGAGCTACTGATGATGGAGAAATTGTTTTGCTAGCATGTAAATGTTTCTCTACTCCAAACCTCTTAAGTACTTTTTGAAATTCTGATACGCCAGTTGTTCCTAGACTAAGCGTGGCTATCTTTCCGTCTTTAGGATATTTTAATGGCAGTAATTTATTATCATCTTTTACTAATGTGATCGCCTTCTCATAAAGTTCTTTTTTCAAGTTCAGTGCTGACTTAGAATTGACATCGTGGTCTATCATTGAAAGGTTCTGGATGATAGGCCTTCCTGTCAAACCTAACTCATATTTGGCTTTCAATATTTTTACAACCTTTTGATTTATAACTTCTTCATCGAGTCGATCAGAAAGAATTTCTTTTTTTATTTTGGCTACAGCTACAGCAATATCTATAGGTAATAACATAATGTCATTACCTGCCTTGATGGCTTCCAGTTCCATATCTCCTGGCTTGAAATGTTTAGCTACGCCTTCCATTTCAAGTCCATCAGTAAATATCAACCCTTCGAAATGCATCTTCTCTTGCAGTAGTTCTGTAACAACTTTTCTCGAAAGAGAAGTTGGTCGATTTTTTCTATTCTCAAGTGCTGGAATAGAAAGGTGGGCCGTCATAACACTTTTTACACCTAACTGTGTCATAACCCTGAATGGCATCAACTCTATCGAATCAAGCCTTTTTCTGTTGTGCAGAATAACAGGCAAGTCATAATGTGAATCTGTATCTGTATCACCATGACCTGGAAAATGTTTCATACAAGCATA
>JALZVB010000358.1 GCA_023300835.1 Saprospiraceae bacterium
TTTTTTTTGTTTAAATGCAAATGTTTTATTTACATGTTCAATCAGACAGAAATCCTTTCATTACTTACCACGCATTACAACATCATTGCACCCACAATTGCAATTCTACCTGGAGATGTAGATTACAATTACCATATTATTACTGCTGATAATAACGCATATACATTAAAAGTAAGTAGGCCAGATACGGATATAAAAACATGGGAAGTACAGTCTCGGATTATGAAACATCTATCAGAGCAAGATATTCAATTAGACCTACCTGTTATCAATAAATCAATAGATGGTCATGAAATTGTAGAACTAGAGAACAAGTGCTTCATGCGACTTCAGCAATGGGTACCTGGAAAAACGATAGGGAGTATAACACCTCATTTGCCAGAATTACTGGTGAGTTGGGGGACAGCTTTGGGACACTTGTCTCATGCACTCAGAGACTTTGATGACAGTAGTCTTCATAGAGATTTCAAATGGGATCCTTCACAAGCGCATCTGTCTTATGACAATAGAAAATATATAAAGGATGATAATCAACTTCGCTTGTTTGATCATTTTTATGAATTATATAATACTACCCTTCCTAACTTAATCTCTCTCAGAAAAAGCTGTAATTATAGTGATGGACATGAACTCAACTTGTTAAGTCATAACACTTCTGAAAAATGGAATAAGCCTCTGGTAACAGGCGTCATTGATTTTGGAGATGCCATATATAGTCATACTATAAATGAATTAGCCATTGCACTCGCTTATGCTTGTATGAATAAAAAGGATCCTTTGGCTGCTGCCAAATGCGTTATCTCAGGTTATCATAATACTTTTCCAATAACAGAAAAAGAAATCGAGGTTCTCTTCCCGCTTATGTGTGCAAGGCTCATAATATCTGTATCCAATAGTGCTTGGGCCATGGATAACGAACCAGAGAATAAATACTTACAAGTAAGCGCAGCACCTGCATGGAAACTTCTAGAGCAGTTTAAAAACTTACATCCTGACTATATACATTATACATTCAGAGAAGCCTGTGGTCTTACGCCTTGTCTAAAAGAAACGACCTTTAATAATTGGATCCAAAATGATAAACCCCAATTTTCATCAGTAATAGATAGCTCAGGATTAAGTGGTGGTGCAGTAGATCTCAGTGTGGGCAGTTTGGAGCTAGGAAATAATTCTGAGTTTGGTAACAAAGTATTTTCAAGAAAAATTAATCGCATAATAGAGGATAGAAATCTTGATTATCTATATGGTGGATACGGAGAAGTCAGACCCTTATACACATCAGACAATTATGTTTTTCATAGCGACGACGGGCCACAATGGAGAACTACGCATCTAGGATTAGACATATGGAGAGATGAAGGTACCGCAGTACAAGCTGCATACTCAGGTACAGTCCATAGTATAGGATATAACAATGAAGACAAAGATTTCGGTGGTTACATTGTTCTAGAACATAAGGTCAATAATGAACTTACTTTCTATACATTGTATGGTCACCTGAGTGAGAATTCCAGTAGCTTATTTACTATTAATGATAAGATAGAATCAGGTGCAACAATTGGTCATCTTGGTGAAGCGAGTGAGAATGGCAATTGGCCACCGCATATCCATTTCCAAGTTATCTTAGATATTTTAAATTCTAAAACAGATTTTGCTGGTGTATGCTTTCCATCAGAAAAGAAGACTTGGTTGAGTATATGTCCAGATCCAGCTTTACTATTTCCAAAGTATAAAACAGCTTCAAAGACAATTAATAAACAAGCGCTTCACAAGAAAAGAGCTCAACACCTGGGTTCTAATCTGAGCCTCTCTTATGATCAACCCTTGCACATAGTCAGAGGTTACAAACAGTACCTATATGATGACACAGGACGTAAGTATCTTGACACTTGTAACAACGTAGCCCATTTAGGTCATGAGCATCCCACTGTTGTAAAAGCAGCTCAACAACAGATCGGATTACTCAATACTAATACCAGATATCTGCACAATAACATATTAGAATACAGCGAACAGTTATTGGCAACATTTCCTCAGGAACTTGATACTGTATATTTTGTCAATTCCGGCTCTGAAGCAAATGAGCTAGCCTTAAGAATGGCTAAGACATACAATTCTCATTCTGATATGATTGCCATTGAAGTCGGTTATCATGGTAACACTGGAGGTACAATAGATGTAAGCAGTTATAAGTTTGACGGAGCAGGTGGAAATGGTTCACCAGAAAGAACTTCCATCCTTCCAATTCCAGATGGATACAGAGGGCTGTATAGAGGAAACGATACGGGACAACAGTACAGTGCTCACATAGATAAGGCGATTGACAATATACACAACCAAGGCAGATCAGTAGCTGGCTTTATTGCCGAAAGTATAATCAGTTGCGGTGGTCAAGTAGAATTACCCAATGGCTACCTAACTACATTATATAAGAAAACCAGAGCTGCCGGTGGCCTATGTATAGCGGACGAAGTACAGACAGGACTAGGTAGAGTCGGATCACACTTTTGGGCATATGAACTACATGAAGTCGTTCCTGATATTGTAACTATAGGTAAACCTATAGGAAACGGACATCCTCTGGCTGCAGTTGTAACAACAAGAGCCATAGCGAATCGTTTTGCGAATGGCATGGAGTTTTTTAATACTTATGGTGGTAACCCCGTTTCATGTGCCATCGGAAAAGCCGTATTAGATGTTATCACCGCAGAAAACTTACAAGCTAATGCGCTAGAACAAGGAAAGTATCTTACTACCCTACTATTACAACTCCAACAACAATTTCCAATTATAGGAGATGTAAGAGGCCAAGGATTATTCCTAGGTTTTGAATTGGTCAAAAATCGAGAGACTCTTGAGCCTGCTGCACAAGCTGCTTCTTATCTCGCCAACCGCATGAAGACTTTAGGTTTTCTTATAAGTACCGATGGACCTCACCATAACGTTATCAAGATCAAACCTCCTATGTGTAT
>JALZVB010000359.1 GCA_023300835.1 Saprospiraceae bacterium
CAGGAACTAACGGTAGCCAGTTCTTTATCACGCATGTTGAGACTCCTTGGCTAGATGGAAATCACTCTGTGTTCGGTAAGATAAAGAGTGATGCTGATCTAGGTGTTGTTAATGACATCAGAATGGGCGATAACATTATCAGCATAACTATACATGAGTCGTAAGATAAAAAACATAGTATTCGATCTAGGAGGTGTACTCATAGATTGGAATCCTAAATATGTGTTCAGACAGATATTTGATACTGAGGAGAAAGTTGACTTTTTCCTCAGTAATATCTGTACAATGGAATGGAACATACAACAGGATGCCGGGAGGTCACTAGAAGAGGCAACAACTTATCTAGTTTCTAAATTTCCTGAATGGAAAACAGAAATTGCAGCCTACTACGGCAGATGGGAAGAAATGCTAGGTGGCCCAATATCTGATACAGTAGAGATATTAAAAAAAGCAGTCGCCCACCCTGACTACAGAGTTCTGGCTTTGACCAATTGGTCAGCTGAAACTTTCCCTATAGCACAGGAGCGATATGATTTCTTACACTGGTTTGACGGTATCGTAGTTTCAGGAACTGAAAAATGTATCAAACCAGATCCTAAGATATACAATATCCTATTTGACAGATATAATCTGATTCCTGAAGAGAGTCTCTTTATTGATGACAATAAGAACAACGTAGAAGCTTCAGAAAAATTAGGCATGTCCGCCATCTTATGTATCTCCCCTAGTCAGGTTAAGGCAGACTTAGAAAAGTGTGGTATCTTTTTATAATAAAGGTATCTCAAGTACTGCTATAAATCACATACCATTTTTCTATAGTGATCTTTCATGTTATCAAGCTTGACACTATTAAGGAATGACGAATAAGATAAGTAAGTCAATAAGAACCTGATATCCTTAATCCATGGGGGTAAATACAGTGGATCTTTAAGTAAGCCCATTTTCTTAAATTGGATCATTTCTCCCATATCTTCTATATCTAGCTTACCGGAGAACAATAACGGCAATACATCTGCCCTGGCATCACCGACCATAGTCCTCAGGAAATTATGCACATTGAGTAAGCCATCTAGATAAACGATATCCTTGGTAAACGGTGCGCCACCAGTTAGTACACCGCCCCTGAATACGCGTCTTGTATTTTCATAGGCATTGGCATCATTATCAGTCTTTTCTTTATAGAAACGAAATACTTCTATAAAGTCAGCTCCATCTACAGCCATCTGCACAGCTATAATTCTGTCAGACAATCGTCTCAATCTATCCAGATCCAAATGTCCCGTTATGAATTCCGCAAATACAGCCAAACCTTCTTGTGTCTTAGTCGTACCTGGGTGACTGGCCGAGAGAATCTTAAGCTTATCTTGTGCATGTCCATTTATAGAAGTTGCGACATGTATATAAGCTTCGTGGTGGATAAGTTGATCAATATCCATATCTGAGAAAAATGCATTGGATCTTATTCTTATTCTACGCCTTCCCGCAATAACCTTAGAAGAAACTTCATCATCTATGATAATCGCTGGAGCATCAGGACCAAACATATCTTCTACAGCTACAACCATACGATCATGAATGGCTACTGCATCATACTTTTCATCTATATGTGGCAAATTAAGCAATGAAATATTATCATATATCTCTTCAAAAAAACTAGCCAAATCCAGTGAAGTACTTTTGCCATCAGGCAAAAGGTTTTTAGGCGTGCCATATAATTTCTGAGAATAGGTATAGAATTCTGGTTTGCCCAAATGTGTTAACATCTCTGCGGAGTTGCTCAATGTATCTGCAATAGCGTTGGCCCAATTGGCAAATCTGAAATCTGATGGGATAAGCTTCCTTACTTCAGCAATATACTTATGAGCGGGTGCAACGTCTACTTTAGGATAACTCACCACAGGCAAATTTTCGCCCTTACTAGCCAAGAATTCTTCTCTTACCGTAGATGACCAACTAACGTTACGTAATATTCTTATATGCTTAGAGGCTTCATATAACTTATCACTGATTTTTATTAATTGCTTCTTTTCTGCCTCCATACATTAAAAGTATAAATCTCCATTAGAAATTATAGATTCTCCATGACTCTATTTATATAATAATCTAAAGTCATAACAAAAATACGTCGATAAAAAGAATAGGGTTTATCGGAATAACCGATCTACTAGTAGATGAAAGACTATCATTTTTAAGATTTCTGTAACAATAAATTTCAACGGCACGTCAGGATAAGTGTAATCAATGAGCGCCTTGATTTATTAGAATCAAATTTAAAAACAAACAAACTTTTCAGAAACATGAAATACATAAGCCTTGTAGTAACATCATTGCTCTTTATATCTTCCATTCAATCTCAGAATATCATAGAGCAATACTATAGTCACCTTAAAGATATGGACGACGCCACAACCATAAACATCTCTGGCAAAATGTTCAGTATGATGGCATCGCTAGAAATAGAAACTGAAGACGCTGAGGTTAAAGAAGCCTTAGATTTTATTTCATCTGTAACTTCATTCCAATTGGTTTCTGTAGACAATTTCAAAGACTCTAAAAAAGAACGCAACAGAACAGCTGACCACATGACGCAAAGGTATGAAGAGCTCATTACTGTAAGAGACAAAGAAAACAATCTGACCATCTACATAGATGAAGACGGTGGTATTGTTGATGAAATTGTTGGAATTGTGCAAGCGCCAGAAAACTTTGTAGTCTTCTCTTTGAATGGAAAAATAGAATTGTCTCAAGTAGGAAAAATAGCGCAATACATACAGATGGAAGGTCTAAAAGAAATGGACCATGTCAAAAAAACGGAAGCGCAAGAAGTCAAAGTATATCCTAACCCTATCAGTTCAAGTGGAGAAATCAATGTAAATCTAAGTGACTACTTCATAGGCGGCACAGCGACTCTTTACGATCTCAAGGGTAAAGAAATAAAGCAGATATCAATTGATAAAAACAAACATATAATTCCAGCTTACGGATTGACTTCAGGGAACTATTTCTTACAAATAAAAAAGGAAGACGTAAGTGTAAAAAAGAAAGTGATAATTGTAGAATAAAACAATACACTGATAGTTCTAATATAATGAAGCTGCATCATAAGGTGCGGCTTTTTTTGTGCACCATTTCAATTAGACAAATGTGCTATGACATCATTTAGGAATAAATATTACCAATTGAGAATGATTCAAAGTGCAAATATTATTGTAGGGTACATCTATTAACTATATTGTTGGCTGACCATAAAATTGAAAATTTTCCTGAGCGATTAGAAAGAATTTATAATTCGTTGTTCTTCAGTCGTTTAGCTATGGCTAAACTTCTTCTTCAC
>JALZVB010000360.1 GCA_023300835.1 Saprospiraceae bacterium
AGATAGAGATAAAGCCTATGAATGGCTTTTAAAAGGAGCGCAACCGACTCATACGGCTAGAGCTATTATGAAATTCAAAGGTGTTTATTACAAGAAACATCTTATGAGAGGGGTTGCTAAAGGGTCTCTTACTGAAGAAAAAGCGATGGAACTATACCAACAATGGATAGATGCTAAAGAAGCTAAAGTAGACGCAAGGAGAGAAGATACTAAGAAAAAGAAAGCTGAATTTTGGAAAATGATTTCTGGTGAAATCAAAGCAGCACCAAAAGTAGCTGATAAGAGTGCTGGTGATGCATTCAGAGCAGATGCAACAGAAGGTACAGAAGCAGCAGCAACACCAGTTGAAGCTCCTACTGCTGAAGCAAAAGTAGAAGAAGTAAAAGCGGAACCTGCTGCACCAAAAGCAGAAGTAAAAGAAGTAAAAACTGAGACTGTTGTTGAAAAAGCAGCACCAGTTGTAGCAGCAGCCGCTGCGGCACCAGTTGTAGCGAAAGTTGCAGAAGTTATTAAAGAAACAGCTGCGCCAGTTGAAGTAAAGGTTGAGGAGAAAAAAGAAGCAACTAAGCCTGATGATCTTACCAAAATAGAAGGAATAGGACCTGCAATAAGCAAGTTACTTGCTGCTGCTGGAGTTATTTCATTTGCAGATCTTGCTGCTAAACCTACAGATGATGTTAAAGCGGTATTAGCTGAAGCAGGATCTAGGTATACTATGCACGATCCTACCACTTGGGGAAAGCAAGCTGACATGGCTGCTAAAGGCGAATGGGATGCATTAAAAAAATGGCAAGATGAGTTAGATGGCGGTAAAATGCCTACTAGTTCTGAAGAAGAATAAATAAAGTTATATAGACATATAAGCAAGAATTTCTTGCACATTAATCTCTTAAGAAACCTAGTAAAGCTTAGCTGTTTTACTAGGTTTTTAACATAATAATCAAAAATACTATGGTAGATTTAAATCAAAAGTACGTTACGATTCTAGATAATATTAAGTCTAAAATTCAGTTGTCACCAGAACTTGTTGTTTTTCTTGATACCGAAGAAGATGCTGATTATAAGAACATAGTAGCTAACTATGAAAACGAGATTCATGAAGTACATCAGCAGGTTGCAGCGGAAGCACCACTCCAATTAGAGGCATTTGAATTGCATTTACTTAACGATCAATTTGAAGGTTTATATTTGCCAAAAGCATTAGGATATGCTGTATTGAGAGGACGCGTGAGTTCTACCGTCAAGTATTACAGAACACAAGAGCATTTCAGTAAGGTTCTTAAGTATATTATTACCTCAACTAATTTTGAACAGATTAAGCAACGTGTTGGTCAATCTATTCAGATTGGGTTTGCGCTTAGTAGTGATATCTGGATTACAAATATCATTGAAGGTGTTACTAATAAAAAGGTAAAAGCATTTTTAGAAAGCCAAAAACTTCAGAACTACAGAGACCAAAAAATCAGGAATTCAGGGCTTGTTAAATACCGTAAACAATTCCAAAGTCTTAATTACCAAACTGCCAAATTCCCACAAACAGTGGATGAGTTATTAGCAGAGATCGCAACACTTAAGGATTTTCTTAAATATAGATCAAAAGGTGAATTTGATAATACGAGCCTTAATGACTCAATCAATGCATTGTTAGCTAATGAAGCTTTCTATGATAACAAAGACTACTTAGAGATCTGTATAATCATTGGATTACATTACGACCTTGATGAAAAAGGATCTCAGTTAATGACTAATGTCTTCAATGAAACAAGAAAAAATCCTAATCATAGTACAGATTTCTTTGAATTATACAATCAACATTGGAATGAGGTAAAAGGTATTTCAACAGAAAGTGAAAAGCGATTTTCTATACTCGTTGATAAATCTACTACTGACAATATCTCAAGTTTCTTTACGACACTTGATGATGTTAACACATTGGGCTACATACATGAGGATGCGGCTAATCACATAAGAGAGTTCTATTACAAGCATGAAGGTTTGTCTATTGAAAATGAAGCTATTAGAAATTCTATTCTAGCTAAGTTTCAACAGTTTCTAAATAATCTTAGTATCACGAATTATACAGAATATTTTGAAATAAACAAGTCGTTTATTATCTACATGGATATTTTCAGTAACCAGAAATTCAATCAAGAACTGAAAGATTTAAGTCTTAAGTATGTAAGAAAAGGACTTAAGATTTATACAGATAAGAGAGGGAAAGAATATCAAGACATCAAAAAATTCGTAAAGACAACTTTTGTTGATTACAAGTTTATGACTGCAAAAGAAATTGTAGAACTTTTCAAAACAAAAAGAAAGCCTAAAGTAGCTTAGTGTTTTTTGGTATTAAGAAATAGTGAAAATTTAATTACAGTCTTTGACAAGTAAATTTCTAATCAGAACTAAATAAAAGCCTTGTGACAGCACAACTGTTACAAGGCTTTTTTAATAGAATATTAATACAGCTAGTTTACTGCGAATTAGTATAAACTAATTTTGCTATAAAGATTTAATTCTCCTACTCGGCATTTAACGATATATATTCCACTAGGGATAAGACTTAAATCTAATTGTGCAATATTATTAACAAAATGTATTTGATTTTTCAGAAGTATAGTTCCATTCAAATTCAAAATTTCTATCTCACCTTTTATACCATTAACAACTTCGATATAAATCAAATCACTAGCCGGATTCGGGTATATTTTGATTGAGTGATTATCGAAATCGTTTTCAACATTATCTAGAATACCTACTGTCAGAACGGTATCTATTAGACAAGCATTATTATCGATAACCGTAACTGCATAATCACCAGGTTGTAAATCCTTAGCAGTAGAATCTTGGTTGAAACTTATAGGCGCTGCCCAAGCGAAAATATAAGGTTTCAGGCCACCAGTAACTTCTAGCTTCACCTGTCCATTATTGTTAGAAGTAAAGTCAATAATATTAGCCTTTATCTCTAGTTGAGGTGGGCTAGAAATCACTATTTCTTCAGAACTGAAAGTGCAATTGTTTTTGTCCAGAAGATTAAAGGAATAAATCCCATTGACCAGGTTAGATATTGTAAAAACACCAGCACTTATAATTTGTTGATCATTGTACCAGTCTATCTGATAGGGTGGCTCACCTCCATTTGGCTCTATAGCTATTTCACCTAATGCGTTGTCCCAACATGAGTTATTTTCTTTAGAAACTATCTCATAATTTAACTCACTAGGGCTTAGAACAATGATAGAGTCTGCGACGCCTATACAACCTTCATTATCGGTAACTGTAACATTATAACTACCTGCAATTACATTAGTAATTTCGTCTGACGGCACAGCTGTCACACTTTTAACTCCATTGCTCCAGTTGAAATCAAAAGGGCTCTCAGCATTGAATAAAGAAGCACTTATACTTACGATAGAGTCACCAAAACATAAAGGAGGTGTAATAACTTGAAGATTTATCTCTACAGGCACATCTCTGCTTATAACATCTACACTATACGGAGAGGATTTACAACCATAACTATCTACAACTGTTACTGGGTAGCTGCCCGCATTCAATTTGTCAAGCTTTTGAGTAAAGCCGATCTCTCCATCATATATTCCCCAATTATATTGATAACCTGGGATACCACCAGATACAGAAATTTCTATTTCACCATCTGAGCTTCCAGAGCAATTAACATTGTCAAGCGTTACTATTGATAGATCTATTGGTTCTGGTTCTGAAATAATTATACCCTTCAATTCAACTGAACAAGATTTAATATCAGTGACAGTAACATCATAAGCGCCAGCAGTTATATTGCTTAGATCTTGTGAAAAAGAATTGTTAGACCATATAAATGAATAGGGTGCAGTCCCACCTCTTGTAAATACATCTATGGATGCGTCATTACCTGAATAACAAGTAACAGGTTCAATATTGTTGATGATTACTTCAATAGGATCTGCGGATACAATTTCAATACTATCTAAAATATCATTACAACCTATTTGGTCAGTAATAGTAACATTATAAAACCCTGAAGCTAGCCCATTTATTATGGTGGTTGTATCTCCAGTTCCCCACAAGACATTATACGGCGGCGTTCCTCCAAATGCTCTTATTTGTATGAAACCTGTCTCATCATTGAAACAATCAATATTTCTCTTAAGTAGTATCCCTGCATTGACAGAAGGAGAATCTTGTATTTCTAAATCATCTGAAATTAAAATACATCCCATAAAGTCTGTAATGGTTACATGATATTCACCTGAAGAAAGGTTCTCTGACATGAAACTATCTCGTCTTCCATGACTCCATTCATAATTGTACGGTGGCGTTCCACCAGATACACTTATTTCTATAAGCCCATCCTCTAAGCCAGCACAAGTTGTACTTTTCAACTTATTAACAGTATGAAATAGCTTGCTATCAGATTCGATCACAATGGGTTCTGTCACAATTTTACAACCACCTGCATCTGAAATAGTGCAATAGTAAATGTCATCAATTAAATCATCTATCGGGTTTCCTCTTCTTCCATTACTCCATTCGTAAGTCAATGGCAATTGAACAGCTATAGTTTCTAATTCTATAAATCCACTTGCTTGTCCATTACATTCTGGATTAACCTGACTCACAATATTGTAAACGATGTCTTGTACAACAACATCATCAATTACACCATCACAATTATCATCTATAAGATTACAACCCAATTCTAGGCTACGTGGATGTATCAGAGCATTAGTATCATTACAATCACCAGAAAGCTTTACGAATCCTTCTTCAGCTATTTCTGAGCACAAAAGCTTAGAAACTAAATCATTGCCATAACCATCTTCATCTAGGTCTTCATAAACACGAATAGGCGTAATCGTGTCAATACCTATAAGTCTGATTTCATCTAATGCAATATCTCCCCGTTGGCCGCTTATAAGTTGTGTAGCAGAAAAGCGAATTAAACCCGAGGAAAATGTATTTGGTATTGATAATTGAGCATTAAGCCAGCCATCCGACTGTGTCCCTTGTGCTTCCCAAATAGTAGTCCATACTATAGAATCAGTAGAATAATTAACACCAAGTTTACCAATATCATTACCAAACATATGATAAGAGAATGAAAGTTGACAGCTTGTGTTTTCGACTGTTTGGAGGCATTGTGAGATTAGTAATATTTCATTAGTGCTGTTGCAATTATTTTGATTATCAATGTAAATATATTTTCCACTTATTGAAACATCATTCATTGGCCCAGTTAGTGACGTAGCTGTAGAACCAGAATTTACAAGCCAGTTTCCATCTGTTGTATTATTCTTCCAAATATCTGAGATAACACAGAATTCATCACAATTAGTTTGACAATTATCTATGTCGTCAAAGTCTTCTAATAGAGTACTATTACTACATGCTGTTGTGAAAATAAAACCACAACTCTTAGCTGAAAAAACACCATTGTTACATTGAGCCATGAAATCAATTTCATAGCTCGTATTGGGCTCTAAATTTTCCAACATAAAATGTGAGTCATTACAAGGCATAATCCGACTTGAAGTAAGCGCAATAGGATCATCTAATTTCCTGAAATTAATCTCTAAAAATTCGCAACTTGAAGAAGCGTTCCAATTAATATTTACAGACGTAGCTTCTGGGTTAGAGAATATTATTTCTGAAGGCACAACACAGTTTTCTTCTGAGAAATTGATATTAAACCCCTTAACATTACCTATATCATTCTGAGCTCTATCGCAAATAACAAGTTGCCATAATCCATTGGGGTTAGTTCCGTCATATAAGGAAGACAAGGCTTGTTCAGGTTTGTAGTCAGAAACAAACGGTGGGCTTGCAACTGAAATATCAATACAGGCCGCATCAGAAAAGACGGCATTGGAATTACAGTCTACAGCATCTATATCTCCATAATCATCAGTTCCATTTCCATTATGTTCTGAAATATTACTTGACATACCAGAAGGAGACACTAACGTTATACTCAAATCAGGCGGCCATGCATGCTCAATTAAGACTTCCAAATTCTCAATAAACAAATCAGTTCCTAGCATCCCTTGAATACCATCTACTGAAACAAAGTATACGTCAATATCAGGACAATTGCCGTCTGTAATCCCTAGTGAAAGATTACAGTTCTCAATGCTGTTATCAATGACAGTATTATAAAAATATGGGCCATTCCAACTACTTATAACACCTGTTGAACATACTGATCTTATATAAACTTCATAGGTGGTTCCAGATTTCAAGCCCGAAAAAACATAGGTTTGATCCTGGACATTATCTACAGTTGGAACTCCAGTTCTTGTAAAGCCCTTTACCCCAGATTCTATTTCCCATTCAGCAGCGTCTGAATTAAAGTCTAACCAATTAATTCTAAATCCATCAATAGCAGGCTCCTCAAAACCACTTAGTAATGGTAATGAACAATTCTGACCTAACAATGTACAAGCAGCA
>JALZVB010000361.1 GCA_023300835.1 Saprospiraceae bacterium
TTGTAATCAAGGAATCTGTCAATCCTGATAATCATGGTTCTGATGTTATGTGTTATTAGCATATGGTATCGAGGCTACAAGCCTCGACGAGCGGGGGAACTTCAAACAGAAAGAGTATTATGAGAGTCGATAAATTCTCTTCATCAAGATTCTGATGGTACGTAATAATTTCACTATAACACATAAAAAAACGCCTGCTTTTTTGGGAAAAAACAGACGTTCAAAACAAAACGAAAAACCAACTTTCTTCTTTGAGGGTATGTTTTAGATACCTTTCTTTAGCATAACAACTATATCTATTTCTTTGTTCTTTCTTATTACTTTTAATTCAATCTTGTCACCTACTTTGGCAAACTCCATTATATCAGCTATATCTTCATAACCTTGGACTATAGAACCATTAGATTCTATGATGATATCTCGAGGTAGCAAACCAGCCAATTGAGCCGAGCTGCCTGGTTGTATAGACTCTATATAGAACCCAGATGTTGTCTTGAAGTTTTTCTCTTCTTGCAATTCAGGTGTAACTGTCTCTCCTAGGACACCTAATCTTGCTCTCTGTATATCTCCATTGACTTTGATATCTTCAAATATTTTGTAAACCAGATTAGCGGGAATAGCAAATGAATAACCTGCAAATACACCTGTCGGCGTAGCGATTGCCGTATTAATTCCTATCAAATCTCCATCCGTATTTACCAGTGCTCCGCCACTATTACCAGGATTGATCGCTGCGTCTGTTTGGATAAATTGCTCTATGGCTTTCTCTCCTTTGATAATATCTATATCTCTTCCTATGGCTGATACGATACCTGCCGTAACCGTAGATTCTAGATAGCCAAACGGATTCCCTACAGCAGCAACCCATTCTCCGACTTTTACTTGATCAGAGTTAGAAAAACCAATGGGTGATAATCCATCCGCTTCTATCTTGAGTACAGCCAGATCCGTACTTGGATCAGTACCTATTTTACTGGCTTCCATCTTACGGCCATCTGATAACATGATAGTAATCACATCTGCATTTTCTACAACATGATTATTCGTAATGATATAACCATCTTCTGATAAGATAACGCCAGAACCTGTTCCACTCTTAGGGTAGAAATCTTGACCAAACAGTTCGTCAAAATTGAAAAACCCAAACGGAGATTGTCCGTCATTCCCACGTTGTCTCCGTTCTTGAGCCAATATCTTACTTTCCTCAGCCGTAATATGGACGACCGATGGCAAAGCCTTCTCTGCCGCTAGCACAAAGTCAAAAGGTTGTGTAGCCGTATTACTAGATGTTAACACAGCTTGCGGTGATATATTTTCTTCTATGACCGTCTTTACAGGGTTATCTTGTAAGATAAGGACAGCAAGACCACCTCCTATAAAACCTGCTATGACTAATGAGAGTAATTGTTTCATGTATTGTAATGCTTGTAGGAATAATAAACGTATTTGTCTAAACAAGTTGCAACTAATCATTTGATTTAACAGATTGTTAACCGAGGAAGTTGTGAAGTAAATAATTGCGCTTATTTTCCCTTTTCAATAGTAACAATCATATGTCTGTATTATCCCTAAAAAATGTCGTTAAGCGATATCATAACCATATAGCCGTTAACGATGTCAGTTTTGACGTCCATGAAAACCGCATATTCGGCCTTCTAGGTCCCAATGGCGCTGGAAAAACCTCACTTATCCGTATGATAACAACCATCACACAGATAGATGATGGTGAGATCTATATCGCAGGAGAAAAACTCAACCCTTCTCATACCGCATGGATAGGATATATGCCGGAAGAAAGAGGTTTATACAAAAAAATGAAAGTCGGTGAGCAACTGTTGTTCCTAGCTCAAATAAAAGGCTTGACCAAAGAGGAGGCCTATAGACGTATAAAAGTTTGGTTTGAAAAGTTTGAAATAACCAGTTGGTGGGGCAAACGTGTTGAAGAACTTTCTAAAGGGATGCAACAGAAAATACAATTTATATCTACGGTTGTCCACCAACCTAAGATTCTCATATTAGATGAACCCTTTTCTGGCCTGGATCCTATCAATGCCAATCTGATAAAAGACGAAATCTATCGACTCAGTCAAGAAGGGACAAGTATCATTTTCTCTACGCATAGAATGGAACAAGTAGAAGAAGTATGTCAAGATATCGTACTCATGAATGGCGGTAAAATAATCCTCAACGGCGAAGTAAATGCCATAAAGGAATCTTATAAAAATCACGAGTACCATGTCACATATCGTGGCGACCTACCTGCGTTAAATAACACGGGACTTAATTTAGGGGTACACAGACCTGGAGAGATTCATATAAAATCTGATGCCGATACGCCTGCCAATCAGATCTTACAGACACTGATCAATCAAGGCGTAGCCATAACGGGATTCAGTGAAATCAGACCAAGTCTCAATGAGATTTTTATTTCTAAAGTAGAAGAACAAACCCATGCATAATATAATACTGATCTTAAAGCGAGAATATTTCACAAGGGTGAAAAGTAAATCATTTTTGATGACTACTTTTCTTGCGCCTATAGGACTTATCCTTGTGATGGCATTCTTAATATTTTTGATATCTAGAGGTTCTGACACGATCAAGACAATTGCGGTAATAGACAATGCCGGTATAAGAGACAGTTCAGATACAAGTATAAACAATCTCAGAATCGACTATAGTTATACTGACCTACCTTCGGCAATTGCAGCTTATCGTGACAAAAAATTCAGTGGTGTTATAGAACTGCCACCAATAGTTTTAGATTCAAAAAATTATGATATTAATTTTCACGCCGACGAACAATTGGCGATAGATGAATCTATGAGTATCAAAAAACTGTTTAGAGATAGAATAAAAAAACATAAAATAAATCAGTTGGGTATAGACGCATCTCAGCTAGACTTGATCGATCCTAAGATTACTATCGATCCTAAGACAGTAGATGATAAGGAAAAAGAAATGTCTTCTCTGACAAGTAAAATCAGTTCATCGATAGGCGCAATTGTGGGCTATGCCTTGTTTTTTATCATTTTTATATATGGTAATCAAGTTATGCACAGTGTAACGGAAGAAAAAAGAAATAGAATAGTAGAAGTTCTTATTTCATCTGTCAAGCCATTCGAATTGATGATGGGTAAAGTCATAGGCGTAGGATTGGTAGGACTGACCCAGATAAGTATCTGGGCCATATTACTCGGTATTATATCACTCGTAGGCATGAACTTTATACCTAGCCCAGACCCAGACATGTTAGGTGCCACTCCAGACATGTTATCTAAGAGCAAGGCTTTCCTTCCAGACGATATGGTACAAGTGACCAAAGAATTATTAGCCATAAATTGGTTTAAAATTGTACCCTTATATTTTTTCTATTTTATAATAGGTTATTTTACTTATGCGGCTTTATTTGCCGCAATTGGTTCAGCTGTAGGAGACAATATACAAGAAGCACAAGTACTCGTTACGATAGGAAGTTTACCGCTTATAATAGCATCATATATAGCTATCTCAGCTGTCAAAGCACCTAACTCAAGTCTAGCCGTATGGTCATCTATGCTACCCTTTACAGCACCAGTAGTTATGCCCGTAAGGTTACCTATAGATCCACCTAGTTGGCAGATACTGGTCTCTATATTGGTCTCTATTATTGCCAGCATACTACTCATTTATATTGCCGCAAGGATATATCGTATGGGTATTCTCATGTATGGTAAGAAAGCCAGTTTCGGAGAGATCTTAAAATGGATGGTATCTAAGGGGTAAGTTCAAATAATTATAGGGAACAGTAGAACGTGTCCCCAGTTTCAAATAGATAAAGCTCAATATTATATTGGGCTTTATCTATTTACAATACACATAAGATATCAAGTTATAAAATACAACACAAATTTTTACATACCATGTCCTTCACTTAAACATACTCTGCGACAAGCTGGATCGTTCTATTCTTATGTCCGCACTGAAATATTTCATAGTCCTACTATTCATAGTAAAATTATTTAGCGGAAGTTATCTAAAGCAACTGCAGTCTAGTGAAGACAATATTCAAGAGTTTGTAGAATTTGAATTTGATAAACTTAAGTATAGTGTACTTGCGATGAAACCTAGAATAAGAAAGAAGGCTAGATTTCGAAGAGCGGCATCTTTAGCTGCGGACAAGTTAATTATTGAACTTGACAGTCTTACTAATCACTCATGTGAGAATATTAAAGAATGGCAGGTCGTTTTCAATAGGCCAAGCCTACATACCCTCATAGAAACACCTCCGGTTAACTTTACTTATAATTATAATAACGGACTTTCATTTGAGAAAAATAAATACCTCTTACTAGAAGCAGGGTACACTTACATACTAAAAGAGTTCTTGTCTTTAGAAAAAACAGAAGATGTACCAGAACCTATTGTTCCTATTGTTATGATACTTAAAAAAACGAATAATGACTCTCTAGAATTAAAGATAGAATTTGTATTTAACGTACATAACGTATTCTTTGATAATATAGGAATGTATTGTGTCTATAATGATACAGTAACTATAATAGAATCCATTCCCTTTAACATAGGACAAGTAGAGGGAGAAATTAAAATTTGTATTGAAGACTATAGAATGTGTGAACAAAAATGCTATCTAAAAACATTTTGATAATTATTTCAACTATCCTGATTTTACTTATTGTCAGAGATGGTTACAATATATATAGATCCAAAAAGCAGATTCAGTTAAAACTTGAATACTTGGGTACGCAGAATACTGAAGAATCATTCTATGAATGGTACGGATATATTACAGATAATATCGTCTTGCTTCCGAGAAAGAAATGGAACAAATATTACAAACTTAATCCTGCG
>JALZVB010000362.1 GCA_023300835.1 Saprospiraceae bacterium
GTTTCAGTTGTTTTGCCGTCTCTTATGTATTGTATAATTATTCTATCTCCTGGTCTATATTGACCAAGAATTTCCATAAACTTTGGCTTACTCATACAGGGTACGTTATCTATAGCAATGATAACATCTTCATATCTCAGTCCGGCTTCTTTAGCTGCCCCATCTTTTTCAAGAATATCTACAAATATACCTCCGACTCTATCAAGGCCTAAACCTTTGGCTCTCGCATCATCTACAGGTAAGATAGAAACGCCTAACCAAGCTCTCTGCACAGCGCCGTACTCTCTCAAGTCAGTAATGATTTTATAGACTAGGTTACTGGGTATGGCAAACGAGAATCCTTCGTATTTCCCACTGTAAGTTAAGATTGCGGTTGTTATTCCTACGAGGTCACCTTTGGTGTTGACAAGTCCGCCACCGCTATTACCAGCATTGATAGCGGCATCCGTCTGGATTAGGGATTCTACGCCTTGCTTATGGAATATATCTATATTTCTGGCCTTGGCACTTACGATACCAGCTGTTACACTAGATTGTAATTGAAAAGGGTTACCTATTGCTAGAACCCATTCTCCTATCTGCAGTGAGTCCGAGTTACTGAAACTGAGATAAGAGGCATCTGTGATATCGATTTTAAGTAGCGCAATGTCTGTAGATTTATCACTTCCTATAACCTTGGCGTCATACTCTCGCATGTCTTCCATGGTGACCTTGACACTTTCTGCATTTTTTATAACATGCTGATTGGTAACGATGTAGCCGTTGTCAGATATGATGACACCAGATCCATTAGACTTTGATATTTTTTGTTGGTTGTAGTTTTTAGACTTCAGCTGGACAGCCATGATACCTACTATGGCTTCTTTAGCTTCATTAGCGGGTTGTATGAAGTTTGTACCATTTAGTTTTTTCATTCCATAGTCTATCTCTTTGTAAGTGACTCTCTGGACATGAGGTTGTATGGTTTCTACAATACTTATTTTTGGCGAAAGCCATATATGATAGGCGCCTAAACATGTTATGCATGTGATTAGAGAAAGAAGAATCGTATTAAGATTTTTCGCCATGTGACAAATCTATTGAGAAAGAATCGGTTTTCTTAATTATTTAAAGTTAATAACTCTATAATCAGCTGAGATGTTTCTTTTATGGGGTAATATCTAGTCAATTTAAGAAAAATGACCAACGTTAACTTTAATGAAAACTAAAATCAGGTATCTTTTTGTGATATCCTAAAATGATATACCTTTGTATAAATGCTTTTATGAAAAATATATCATTAAAATTGCAAGATCAAATTCTTAATGAAACTGAGTTATTACTTGAACATCTTAAGACAAGCAGAAATAAGTATATCAACGAAGCAGTTGAATTCTACAACAAGTATCATAAGCGGAAGTTGCTAGAAGATCAACTTGTCAAAGAATCATTAATGATAAATGAAGATTCAATGACTGTCTTACATGAGTTTGAAAAATTTGAAGATGAAATTTAAGCAGTTTGAGATCTATTTAGCTGACTTAAATCCAACATTCGGCACTGAGTCTGGCAAAACAAGACCTGTATTAATCGTACAAAGTAATCTACTGAATAAGGTTCATCCTTCAACAATTGTATGTCCAATAACATCAAATGTAAAAGCAGGTGTTAATATCTTAAGAGTAAATATGGAGATTGGAGAAGGCGGACTTAATATTGAAAGTTCTATTATGATAGATCAGTTAAGAGCTATTGATAATAAACGATTTATAAAAAAGACAGGCGTTTTATCACAGGAGAAACAGGCTCAAGTTATAAATAACATGAAAATAGTATTGGACATTGAGTCAAATTAGAGATTATAGTGAGCAGATAATTGGAATTATTTAGTTCCTAGATATTACTAAACTCCTGTTGATCTTAATCCTTTAGGTGTTAATTTTAAACTAAAAATCGTATGCAAATAAATTTCACCAAATATCACGGTACAGGTAATGATTTCATAATGTTAGACGGACTTAACGGAGAATATAGTCCTGATATGTTTTCTCAAGAAATTATAAGCCAGCTATGCCATAGGCACTTTGGGATAGGAGCTGATGGATTGATAATTTTGGCTCCGCATCATAAGTATAATTTTGAAATGATCTATTATAATTCTGACGGCAGGAGGGCTACCATGTGTGGTAATGGAGGGAGGTGTATTTTACATTTTGCGCATGCATTCGGACATGTTGGTAATGAAGTCGAATTTTGGGCTGCAGATGGATACCATGCTGGTAAAATAACAGATCAAGTCTCTTTAAAAATGGCTGATGTTTCTAATGTTATTAAATTAGGAGATGCAGAATACAGCTTGGATACTGGATCTCCGCACTATGTAGCTTTTAGAGATGATGTGGATACTCTTGACATTGTATACCAAGCACATAAAGTTCGGTACTCAAATAAATTTAAGGAAGTAGGAATAAATGTAAATTTTGTAGCTCGTGCAAATAAAGAACAACTAACAATGCGTACTTACGAGAGAGGGGTAGAAGATGAGACATTCTCTTGTGGTACAGGTGTGGTGGCAACTGCGATTGCACATAACATCCATTCTGGTAATGACGCTGAGCATTCTCAGATCAGTACTCAGATAACTACTAAGGGTGGGATATTGCATGTAAAGTTTAAAAGAGAGAAAGACTCCTTTACAGACATATGGTTGACTGGACCGGCCAAAAGCGTTTTTTCCGGAATTCTAGATATAAAAGCAGATATAGACTCAATTGCCTAGTGTGATTTCAAGGTTGACTTTAGCGTTATTTAACTCAGATAAAGCATGAAAGTCACCTAGTTTTTTAGCTACAGCTATACCATCATTGTAGATCTTAAGGGCTAATACATCTTTGGACATACTTTCGTACAACTTAGCCAGATGATAATATAATCCAACATAATCAGGGTCAGCTTTTTGTAATTTCTGATAGTATTCCGTGGCTTGTTGGACCATGCCGAGTTGTTCATACTCTTTAGCTACAGCAAATGTCAAAAAAGAATCCCCAGATTTATCATCCAAAAAAGAGAGTAATTGTTGAAGTCTAGTGTCATCCATATGCGTGATCCGTTATGCTGAAGTGATAATAAAAATGGAAACTTACGACACATTAAACATATCCGCCATATCCTATCTGTCTAATCAGTTGATTAAAGGCCAAATAACGGAATATTATGGCTGACTTATATATATTTGCAGGCTTAAATAAAGGACATATTACCATATTGTCTAATCTGTAACTAACATTTTGCGATATAAGTGTTGTCAAGACCATAGATATTATAGGGGTAATCCTTAAGGAATATAGAATTATGAAAAAAATAGATCTTGAAATAGTTGCACTTTCTCACAGTGTTACACAGTCACATAACTACGCTGTTGTACTTGCCGAAGTTGTAGGAAATAGAAGACTTCCTATAGTAATTGGTGGATTTGAGGCACAGGCTATTGCGGTAGCTATGGAAAGAATGATTCCTAATAGACCCCTCACACATGATCTTTTCAGAAATACACTTGATACGTTCGATATAGAACTCAAGGAAGTCATAATAAACAACCTATTAGATGGTATATTCTATGCTCAGCTTGTATGTACCAAGGATGGCGAAGAATATGCTATTGATTCTCGTACATCTGATGCCATTGCCATGGCGGTAAGATTCAAAAGTCCTATATATACTTTTGACTTTATTATGGAACAAGCTGGCGTTATTTTAGACGAAGAAGATGATAAAATCAAAGACGGTAAAGTATTCGCAAGTGATTCTAAAAGTCCACCTAAGCCTGATTCATACGATAACTACTCAGTAAAAGCCCTAAACCAAATGTTAGACGAGGTTCTAGAGTCTGAGGATTATGAAAAGGCAGCCAAGATTAGGGATGAGATCAATAAAAGGAAGGAGTCTGATTCATAGATTGGTTTTTGATTCTAACGCAGCATAAACGACTACATATAATAATTGATTTTTGAGCATGATCTAAATCTTAAGTTTAGATAAAGTGAATTATTAACGCATTACTTGTGTTATTTTATTAGATTGATTAAATATTTACGATACATGTCAAAAAAAAACAGAAATAGTAGTAAGGGATGGTCTAAAGGCAGACCAGTAACACGTAAAATGGTTAATGGATTGTCTAAAGGCTTAGATAAAGCTTCAAGAGAAGCAAGGAGTGGAGAATATGAAGGCCGTGCAATTATAGTTCGGGGCGAAGAAAAAACTTACAGGTTTAGAGAGCTAGGATAAATGAATCTAGCCTTAGGATCCATAATACTTTTTCTAGTTTTACTACCTGGTATAGTTTTTAGATCTAGTTATTTATCATCTTCATTTTCGCGAAAAGTAATTGATAAAAATCCGATTGATGATATTTTTTTCGCAATTCTTCCAGCAGTATTCTTTCACTTTTTAGGAATAGTTATAATCAATTCAAGAGAAGTTGGTGTTTGCGGTTCAAAAGTTAATCTTGAATTTCTAATGCAGCTATCAACATCCTCAGTTAAAGGTGATTTTAGTCCGATATCAGAATTCCCTCTAGAGATTTTCCTTTATAACTTATCTGTTATATTAATATCACTTCTGTTTGGACATCTAATAAGGGAAGCCATTCGATATAGCAAACTAGATAGAAAAACTAGGCTATTCAGATTTACCAATAAATGGCATTACGTTTTTTCTGGAGAGCTGTTAGATTTCCCTAATATACCCGACGAAAGTAGCGATGTTGATATTATTATGCTAGACGTACTCAGCGATGTAAGTGGAAAATCAGTAATTTATTCTGGACAATACTTAGACCATTCATTAACAAAGGATGGTGATCTTGAAAATATAATAATAAAGTTTCCTTCCAAGAAAGATTTTGATTCTGATAATGAAATTGTAGAAATCTCAAGTCGATTTTTCCTTATTCCTTACCAGACTATTAAAAACCTAAATATCAGATACTTTTCTATTGAAGAAACATCAGAACACGACTCAGATGAAGATTCTTCAATATTGGAAATTGACGTAACTCCTATAGATTAGTTCGCCATATTAAAACAAAAACTGTTCTCCGTTATACCTATAGTAGGGTGAATTATTCTTGGAGAAGTTTGATGATTGAAACCTTCCCTAGCTTTCCTTCCCAATCCCCTGTAATACCTCAATCAACCGCTTCTTTTGCGCAGCATCAAAATGTAAATGCGTAACAAACCTAACTTGTTTCTCTCCAAAGGCAGATGCCGTCACACCATATGATTCTAGTAATTTGACAAAGTCGGTAGCCAAAGAATTTTTTAATTCAAAAATCAGAATGTTAGTTTTGATAGGTAATACATAAGCAACATAATCTAGCTCCTTAAGAACTTCTCCTATTTCTTTAGCATTGTTATTATCTTCTTTCAGACGATCTACGTTATTGTCTAGTGCATAGATACAACCTGCAGCTAATATTCCAGCCTGTCGCATTCCTCCGCCCATTACTTTTCTGAATCTTCTGGCAGAAGTTATAAAGTCCTTGTTGCCGATTAATACAGATCCGACTGGTGCGCCTAGCCCTTTAGATAAACAAATTGATATGCTATCAAATTGATTTCCTACGTCTTGAGTCGTTTCATTTGTTTCTACAAGAACGTTGAATAATCGAGCACCATCTAGATGTAGTTTTAAGCCCTTTTCTATACATAGTTTATTAATAGGAGTAATCTCATCAATAGTGTAGTAATTGCCACCACCTTTATTTGTGCTGTTCTCTAGAACAACCAGTTTACTCAATGGCAACCAATCATAGACGGGTTTGATCGCTTTTTCTAGTAATGGTGCAGTGATTTTTCCATATTCTCCATGTATAAGATTCACGGCAACACCTGAGTTAAAAGCGTACCCACCGGTTTCGTATTGGTAAACATGTGAGGTATAATCACATATTATTTCATCGAGAGGTTGCGTATGCATTTTGATAGCAATCTGATTAGTCATCGTACCAGAAGGGCAGAATAGAGCGGCTTCCTTCCCAAACATATCTGCCATCTTCTCCTGAAGGGCATTAACTGTTGGGTCTAGCCCAAATACATCATCTCCCACAGGTGCTGCCATCATGGCTTTTTTCATTTCCTGAGAAGGTTGAGTAATCGTGTCGCTGATTAGATTAATGTGCATTGTAATTGTATATTTAGGACCAAATTAAACAGTTCTGAGTGCAATTTGAGAAAGATTATTATAAGTGTGCCTTTTCTGTTGATAACGTCATCTTTGGATTTGACGGTAGTAATATAAAAGTACTTCTTATTAAAAGAAATGTAGATCCGTTTATTGGGTATTGGGCTTTGCCTGGAGACACAATTGATGCCAACGAAGAGCTCAAGGATGCTGCGCTGCGAGTCCTAGATAGGCTTACAGGTCTTACCGATGTCTACCTTGAACAAGTCAAATCATTCAGTGAAGTAAACCGTCACCCACGTGAGAGAGTAATAACTGTAACCTATTATTCTCTTATTAATATCACCAATGCGGAGATTAAGCCTGACTATTTTGCTGAAAAAGCAGAATGGAGAGAAGTTGATGATATAGATTCTCTAGCTTTTGATCATTATCACATTATTCAAACCTGTTTAGACAAACTGAAAACGAGTATTAAACTCCGTCCTATAGGCTTTGAATTATTACCAACCAAGTTTACACTTACCCAATTACAAAACCTCTATGAGGCCATACTGGAACAGGATCTAGATAAAAGAAACTTCAGAAAGAAGATTCTCAGTATGAATATTCTTAAAACCCTGCATGAGTTGCAGTCAGATGTCCCTCACCGCCCAGCCAAATTGTATTCATTTGACGCTGAAAAATATGCAGCCGCTCAAGAGAGTGGGTTTATTTTTGAATTGTAGGTAATCCCTCACTGATTTCGTGGATTAAACCATAAGACTGTTAGAATTAGCCTATCTTTGCGGGCTTATGAAGCAGATTAGAAATTTCAGTGTTATCGCCCATATTGATCATGGAAAGAGTACACTTTCAGATAGATTATTAGAGTTTACACAAGCTATATCTGAAAGAAAGATGAAAGATCAAGCTCTCGATGATATGGATCTAGAGAGAGAAAGAGGGATTACCATCAAAAGTCACGCAATTCAGCTGGATTATGAACACTTAGATGGAGAGCAATATGTGCTTAATCTTATTGATACACCAGGACACGTCGATTTTTCTTACGAAGTATCTCGTTCCATCGCCGCTTGCGAAGGAGCCCTTCTACTAGTAGATGCCAGTCAAGGTATACAAGCTCAGACAATATCTAATCTCTATATGGCTATCGAGCAGGATCTGGAGATTATACCTGTCTTGAATAAGGTAGATATGGAAAGTGCCATGATAGAAGAAGTGTCAGATCAGATTATGGATATGTTAGGTTGTGACCTAGAAGATATCATTCATGCTAGTGGAAAAACAGGACTAGGTGTTCAAGATATATTGACAGCAGTTGTAGAGAAAATTCCGCATCCAGTTGGTGATGTAGAAGCGCCGCTGCAGGCTCTGATTTTTGATTCATTGTTTAATTCTTTTAGAGGGGTTATCGCATACTATAAAATATTGAACGGTGTCATCAAAAAAGGTGATAAAGTAAGATTCTTCAATACAGGA